>NZ_JBFUHN010000009.1:0-118346 GCF_056402375.1 Variovorax sp. P4_B10
GTGCGCAGCGAAGCGAATGTCCCCCGGCGCGGCCTAGGGCCGCAGGCCTCCTCCTTTATTTCGCTGCGCAGAGCACACCATCGGCGTGATCGCTCAGAGCAGTGGTTGATCGGCCGCAAACCAGCAGCGTGCCCGGTGCGCAGGGCACCGGGTGCTCCCCGCAGCGAAATAAAGGAGGAGCGAAGCGGGGGACATTCGCGGAGGGGAGYACCCGGTGKCCTGYGCACGCRCCCCGGACAAAAGCCCACAGAACACAAGCAACCCGCCACCCCGACGGGAACGTCCGCGGTCAGGTAAGAGGCACAGAGAGAAAGAAAAGACATGTTGGACCATCTGAAAGAAATCGACTACGGCACCCCCAAGCGCGAATCGACGCGCGAGGTGACGCTGGAAATCGACGGCACCGAAGTCACCGTGCCCGCGGGCACCTCGCTGATGCGCGCGGCCGTCGATGCCGGCGTCAACGTGCCCAAGCTCTGCGCCACCGACAGCCTCGAGCCCTTCGGCTCGTGCCGCCTGTGCCTGGTCGAGATCGAGGGTCGCAAGGGCTTCCCGGCCTCGTGCACCACGCCGGCCGAAGCCGGCATGAAGGTGCGCACCCAAACGCCCAAGCTGCAGGACCTGCGCAAGGGCGTGATGGAGCTCTACATCTCCGACCATCCGCTCGACTGCCTCACCTGCTCGGCCAACGGCAACTGCGAGCTGCAGGACATGGCGGGCGTCACCGGCCTGCGCAACGTGCGCTACGGCTTCGACGGCGCCAACCACCTGAAGGACAAGAAGGACGAGTCGAACCCGTACTTCAGCTACGACCCGTCGAAGTGCATCGTCTGCAACCGCTGCGTGCGGGCCTGCGAGGAAACGCAGGGCACCTTCGCACTCACCATCAGCGGCCGCGGCTTCGAGTCGCGCGTGTCGCCGGGCCAGGACGAGGCCTTCATGGATTCCGAATGCGTGAGCTGCGGCGCCTGCGTCGAAGCCTGCCCCACGGCCACGCTGCAGGAAAAGTCGGTGATCTGGCTCGGCCAGCCCGAGCACAGCGTCATCACCACCTGTGCCTACTGCGGCGTGGGCTGCGCCTTCAAGGCCGAGATGAAGGGCAATGAAGTCGTGCGCATGGTGCCGTGGAAAGACGGCAAGGCCAACGAAGGCCATTCGTGCGTGAAGGGCCGCTTCGCCTGGGGCTACGCCACGCACCAGGATCGCATGCTCAAGCCGATGATCCGCAAGAACATCAGCGACCCGTGGCAGGAAGTGAGCTGGGACACCGCGCTCAACTACGCCGCCGGCGAATTCAAGCGCCTGCAGGCCAAGTACGGCAAGGACTCGATCGGCGGCATCACCTCCTCGCGCTGCACCAACGAGGAAACCTACCTCGTGCAGAAGCTCGTGCGCGCCGCCTTCGGCAACAACAACGTCGACACCTGCGCTCGCGTGTGCCATTCGCCCACGGGCTACGGCCTCAAGCAGACGCTGGGCGAATCGGCCGGCACGCAGACCTTCGCATCGGTCGACAAGGCCGACGTCATCATGGTGATCGGCGCCAACCCGACCGACGGCCATCCGGTGTTCGCCTCGCGCATGAAGAAGCGGCTGCGCCAGGGCGCGAAGCTGATCGTGGTCGATCCGCGCCGCATCGACATCGTGAAGTCGCCGCACATCAGGGCTTCGCACCATCTGCAGCTCAAGCCCGGCACCAACGTGGCCGTGGTGACGGCGCTGGCGCACGTCATCGTCACCGAAGGCCTGATGGCCGACGCATTCGTCGCCGAGCGCTGCGACACGGTGTCGTTCAAGGAATGGAAGTCGTACGTCGAACGCCCGGAGCAATCGCCCGAGGCCACCGAAGAAGCCACCGGCGTGCCCGCGGCCGAGCTGCGCGCCGCCGCGCGCCTGTTCGCCACAGCCGGCAATGGCGCCATCTACTACGGCCTGGGCGTGACCGAGCACAGCCAGGGCTCGACCACCGTGATGGGCATCGCCAACCTCGCGATGGTCACCGGCAACGTCGGCCGTGAAGGCGTGGGCGTCAACCCGCTGCGCGGCCAGAACAACGTGCAGGGCGCCTGCGACATGGGCTCGTTCCCGCATGAGCTGCCGGGCTACCGCCACGTGTCGGACAGCACCACGCGCGCTTCGTTCGAAGCCGCCTGGGGCGTGCAGATCAACCCCGAGCCGGGCCTGCGCATTCCCAACATGTTCGATGCCGCGATCGGCGGCAGCTTCAAGGGCCTGTACTGCGAAGGCGAGGACATCGTGCAGTCCGACCCGAACACGCAGCACGTGGCCGCCGCGATGATGGGCATGGAGTGCGTGGTGGTGCAGGACATGTTCCTCAACGAAACCGCCAAGTACGCGCACGTGTTCCTGCCGGGCTCGTCGTTCCTCGAGAAGGACGGCACCTTCACCAACGCCGAGCGCCGCATCTCTCGCGTGCGCAAGGTCATGCCACCCAAGGCGGGACTGGCCGACTGGGAAGTCACCGTGAAGCTGGCGCAGGCGCTGGGCTATCCGATGAGCTACAACAGCCCCGAAGAAATCATGGCCGAGATCGCCGCGCTGACGCCCACTTTCCATGGCGTGAGCTACAAGCGCATCGACGAACTCGGCAGCATCCAGTGGCCCTGCAACGACGCAGCGCCCGAGGGCACGCCGACGATGCACATCGACGCCTTCGTGCGCGGCAAGGGCCGCTTCATCGTCACGCAGTACGTGGCCACCGATGAGAAGGTCACGCGCAAGTTCCCGCTGCTGCTGACCACCGGGCGCATCCTGTCGCAGTACAACGTGGGCGCGCAGACACGCCGCACCGACAACAACCAGTGGCACAGCGAAGACCGGCTGGAGATCCATCCGCACGATGCCGAGGAGCGCGGCGTGAAGAACGACGACTGGGTGGGCATCCAGAGCCGCGCCGGCGAAACGGTGCTGCGCGCCACGGTGTCCGAGCGCATGCAGCCGGGCGTGGTCTACACGACCTTCCACTTCCCGGAGTCGGGCGCCAACGTCATCACCACCGACAACTCCGACTGGGCCACCAACTGCCCCGAGTACAAGGTCACGGCCGTGCAGGTCATGCCGGTGATGCAGCCCTCGGCCTGGCAGCAGGAGTACAGCCGTTTCAACGAGGTCCAGCAGGGCCTGCTGAACGCGGCGCAGGAAAGCAACGAGACGGTCTCGGCCAAGTAGCTGCGAGCAAACAAGCACCATGGACATCGCCACCTTGCCCGCCGCCGACGGCACCGACACCTTCTGCGAAGGCGCGCTGCTGCTCCCGGTGCGCGGCGTGCGCGGCGGCGAGGCCTACGCGGTGCAGGACTGGGTCGCCGAGGAAGTGCCTGTGGCGCTGGAGTTCAACGGCATCTCGCATGCGGTGATGCTCGCGACGCCGCTGGACCTGGAAGACTTCGCGCTCGGCTTCTCGCTCAGCGAAGGCATCCTGGACCATGCGCATGAGCTCTACGCGGTGGAGACGGCGTCTTCGGAGCTCGGCATCACGGTGCGCCTGCAGGTGTCGAGCGGCGCCTTCCATCGCCTGAAGCAGAGGCGCCGCACGATCGCCGGCCGCACCGGCTGCGGCCTTTGCGGCACCGAGAGCCTGGCCCATGTGTCGCGCGAGCTGCCGGTGCTGGGCAATTCCGCGGCGTTGGACCGCCAGGCCATCGCCCGCGCGATGTCGCAGTTCCAGTCGCTGCAGACGCTGCAGCAGGCCACCGGTGCGGTGCACGCGGCGGCCTGGTGCTCGGCCGAAGGCGATGTGATGTGGCTGCGCGAGGACGTGGGCCGCCACAACGCGCTCGACAAGCTGATCGGTGCGCTCGCAAACAACGACGTCGATGCGGCGACCGGCTTCATCGCCGTCACCAGCCGCGCTAGTTTCGAGATGGTGCAGAAGACCGCCATGGCCGGGGTGCCGTTGTTGGCCGCGGTGTCTGCGCCGACCTCGTTCGCGGTGGCCACCGCAGAGCGCGCACGGCTCACGCTGGTCGGCTTTGCGCGCAAGGACGACCTGGCTGTCTACTGCCACCCGGAGCGCGTCACAACAACCGCTGGGCAAGAACCCAAGACCGGGCGCCGCGCGCACTGACGCGAGCGGCCGTCGTTTCCCTTCACCTCAAAGGCAGTGCATGTACGACCATGACCCGATAGCGCAATTGGTCAAGATGGCCAACCAGATCGGCACCTTCTTCCAGGCCCAGTCGCCCGACAACGCGACCCTGGCCACGAACGCGATCGCGGCGCACCTGAAATCGTTCTGGGCGCCGAGCATGCGCGTGCAGCTGATCCGCGCGCTCGACGGCGGCGCCGCCACGCAGCTGCTGCCGATCGTCGCGTCGGCGGTTCGCAGCCACCGCGAGAACCTGCTGCCCGGCGGGGCGCGCGAGGTTGGCGATGTGAAGGAGCAGTTTCCGCAGGGCGGGGGCGACGCGGGCTAGGAGCGGGTTGAAAGCGGGTCAGGCGCGGCCCTTGCCGTCGGGACTCGGCGGCGCACGCCGCAGGTTCCGCAACAGTTCGAGCGCCGTCGCCCGCGGTGCCTTGGGATCGCCGTTGACCAGAACGGTGAAGGTGATGCGAAGCTCGTTCAGCCCCATTGCCCCTTGCGTCATGTACTTGTAGCCGCCGGGCTCCGGTTGCCGGTCGGTGACGGAGAAGTAGTAACCCGTCCTTCCAGGCGCGCCCAGCTCGCTGATCTCGATGTCGCGCTCGACGGCCTGCGAGCGCACCTGGTCCGATGCGCCGCGCACCAGCCCGCGAAGCTCCTCCGGCGTGGAGCCCTTGGCCGACCCGCTCGGCCAGATGGGCGTGATCAGCATCTGCAGAGATCCGGCGGGCGAGCCGGTGATGGCAACGGTCGGCGGCAGATCGGGCCGCGCTCGCCGCACCTGGCCCTGCCATCCCGCCGGCAGGTCGATCACGAGATCGTCCCGGCCTTGCAGCGGAACGCGAAGTTCCTCGGCTGCCACGGACGCCGCCATGAAGAGTGCAAGAAGTGTCGTGATGATTCTGAGCACGGGTTCCCTTGGTTTCTAGGTGCGCTGCGCCGCGGCGCGCAACTTCGCGGCATGAAAGATCGAAGGAACGTCCGACTTCCACTCCCTGAGCACGAACGAAATCGCCAGTCCCTCGACGTCGGCGACGATCCCCAGGTAGATGGGCGCCGCGATCCACGCGCCGGTGTAGCCGCACGCCAGCAGCGCGAAGAAGGCCGCGAACAGCGCGAGGCCCCACGCCTTCGACGACCACATGTGATAGCTCGCTTCGCGCTTGAACTTCACCAGGTCGAAGACATACCGGCCTGCTTCGAGCACGGCGAGCAGCAGCAGTGCGCCGGCATGCGCCTTGATGACCTGCGGGTAGAGGTGCCACGCGGCGAACGTCGCGGCGACGTAGAAGAAGGTGTCGGCGATGCTATCGAGCCGGCGCAGGCCGGGCGTCGCGATGCCCAGCCTGCGGGCAATGACGCCATCGAAAACATCGGACAGGAAGCCCGCAAGGAGGCAGGCGCCGAACGCCCACGGATCGGGATGGAAGATGGCCAGCCCCACCACGACCGGCGCGAGCAGGGCGCGCAGCGCGGTGAGCGCGAGGGGAATGCGTAATGCGATCTTCATGCGGCTGCCACTATAGGGGCAGCCGCGACGCGGATTAAGCGCTCAAGCCGCGGTGTCCGGTGCGCTCCTGCTGCGACTTGAGCAGTGCCTCGTAGAACAGGCACAGCGGCATGGCGATGAACACCATGCCGGCCACGTAGATCACCAGGCTCAGCACCGGGAAGTTGTCGCCGCCCCAATGGGGGATCGACGTGCCCAGCGCGAGGAGGGCGATGACTGCGATCGCCGCATGCAGCGCGCTGCGCACGAGGGTGATCCGTGGCGATGCCGGTGCGTCGTTCGACGGACGGTCCGATACCGGATTCGGGCTGTGGTCGCCCTTGTCTCCATCATTTTTCATCGTCGCTCCTCGGTGAAGGCGTCGATGATTCTTGACCGCGCCCACGGCTCGGTCAAGATCGAAGTCCCTAGGATTCCGCTCAGTCGTACTTCACCGTGTAGATCAGGTCCAGCCCGCTTTTCTGGCCGGCCTGCCCGCGCAGCGTGAGCCTTTGCGTGAGGTCGTAGAAGATGAAGATGGTGCCGAAGGTGCCGCCCAGGCTGCGCTCGTAGGTCACGTAGAAATCCTTCGACAGCCGCTTGCCCAGCGTCATGGCCGACTCGCGCAGGTCGCCGCCGTTGCCGGGGCCCTTGAAGCCGAGTTCGTCGAGGCCGAAGCGGCTGGCCAGGCTGCCGCCGCTGCCGCTCTTGCCGATCTTGCCCAGCACCGCCAGCGCGGCCTGCTGCAGCAGTGCCGATTCGCCGCCGCTGGTGGCCGAGGCGCGCCCGAGGATCACCCACGACAGCGTTTCGGCATCCGACAGCGCCGGCTCCGAGTAGAGCTTGACGCGCGGCGATTGCGCAGTGCCCGTGATCTGCACGCCGGCACGCTGCGAGAGGTTCGGCCGGATCGCGAGGATGTCCAGCGCCGGGTTGTCGAAAGGCCCGTTGAAGCGCGCCACGCCGGTTTCTACGTCGAGCTGCTGGCTGTACGCGCGGTACTGGCCCCTCACCGTCTTGACCTCGCCGGTGATGCGCGGCGGGGCATTCAGCTTGGTGCTGCGGATTTCGAGGTTGCCTTCGAGCCGCGTGGTGATGCCGCGCCCCTGCACCGCGAAGTCGTCGCCGAGGTCGAAATTCACGACGATGTCGGGCGGCTTGGCGGTCTGGGGCTTGGCGGCCTGCGCATCGGCGCGTGCCGATTCACGCTGCGCCGCTTCGGCGGCCTCGCGGTCCCTGGCGGCCGAGCGCACGACCACGTCGCCGCCGAGGCTGGGTGCGGTTTCGTCGGGCAGGATGATCACGGCGCGATCGGTCTTGAGCTTGCCGCGCACGGTGAATTGTCCGTTGTCTAGCCGTGCCTGCAGGTCGCCCGAGAGCGTGACCTGCCGGTCGGTGCGCACCAGCACGCGCAGTGCGCGCAGCTCGCCTTGCATCGCCATGCGGATGCTGGGCGCCGATGCACCCGATGCGCCCCAGCCGAGCTCGCCGTGCACCGAGAGCGATCCGCCGTCGGTGCCGGCTTCGCTCGCCGCGGTGCTGCGGTTGCCGCTCTGGCCGCCAATGCGGGCGGAGTTGCCGGCGCCGCCCTTGAGGGTGAACTCGGTGACTTCGATGCGCTCGCCGGTCATCGTGGCTCGCAGGCGGCCGTCGCGCAGGTCCAGCCCTTCGACCGGTGCGCGCAGCGCGAGCTTGTCGGCGCCGAGCGTGCCGTTCCAGCGCGGCGCGGCGCGGTTGCCCGAGAGCGCGGCGTTGGCATCGAGCGTGCCGGCGATGCGCCAGCCCGGCGGCGCGAGCATCGACCACACGCCGAGGTTGGGCAGCGTGGCCTTGATGGTGCCGCCCAGCGGCGCATCGGGCGCCCATTGCCAGCCGCCCGCACGTTGCGTCACGCGCGTGTTCACGTCGGCGTTGATCTTGCCGGCACGTTCGCTGTCCCATGCGAGCGCGGCGCGCACCGCATCGCCTTCGGCATCGAGCCGAAGCTCGGCCTGGCGCAGGCCCGCCGGTGTGCTGGGGGCTTCCGCGCCCGCCGCCGAGGCGGCGTTCATCGTGCGCTCGCTCGCGGTGCCGGTTCCTGTGCTCGTGATGCGGGTGACGAGCGCGGCCTCGCCGGCCTGCACGCGGATGTCGCCGCTCTGGCGCGCGATCCGGGCCTTGGCGCGCAGCGTGTCGCCGGCGTCGATGTCCCAGTCGCCGTCGAACATCAGGTCGCCGCTGATGCCAAGTTCGCTCAGCGTCGAGTTCGCGCCGAAGGCGCCGGCCCAGGCCATCGGCAGCCCCTGCATCCGGCCTTTCGACTGCACGCGGAAGACCTTGTTCGGCGCCGCGCCGCTCTGGCTGAAGCGCAGCGGCTGCCAGTCGATGCGCACGGTGCCGGGCACGGGGCCGCGCAGCGTGGCCGCAGCAGCTGAGGCTTCGACGTCGAGACGGCCGGCACTGCCGCCGGCACGGATGGTGGCGGAGACTTCGCGGCTCAACTCCAGCAGCCAGGGGCTGCCGGGGCGTTCGCTGTCCTGTGCCTGCAGGCGCAGGCTGGCGAGGGCTGCGCGCCATTGGTTGGCGCCCGCGAGGCCGCCGCTGGCGCGGGTGTCGAGCATGAGTTTCTGGGTGCCGGTGCGGGCTTCGCCTTTCAGCGCCAGCGTGGCCGCGGCGAGGCTGCCCGCGAGGTCGGCCTGCAGTTCGCGCAGTTGCACGGCGGTGGCGGTACCGCCGGGTTGGGCGGCCGCCAGGGTCAGGTCGAGGCGGGGGACGCCGAGCGCGGCCTTGAGGCTGGGCTCCGCGACACCGCGCTGCGCTGGCGCGTTGGCGTTCCCGATCCGGCGCTGGATGGTCTGCCAGCCGCCTTGCCAGCTCGCATCGAGTCTGGCGGCGCCCTTGGCCGTTGCGCCCGCGAACACGCCCGAGAGGCCGGGCAGGGCCTCGATCCAGCGCTGCACGGCGTCGGCATCGTCGATGCGCGCCTGGATGTCGCCACCGCCTGCGTTCGGCGCGATGCGGCCTTCGAGTTGCGCGCCGCCGCCGGGGAGCGCGAGGTTCAGCTTGCCGCTGGCGGCCTGCTCGGCCACGCGCACCTGCAGCCTGCCGACGATGCTGGCGCGCTGGGCCTCGACGCGCAGCGTGCGCAGGTCGAGCACCTGGTCTTTCCACTGGCCTTGCGCCAGCGCGCGGTCGAGCGCAAAGCCCGGCAGCGCCTTGCTGCCGGCGCCGCCTTCTGCCCTGAGCGCCATGTCGAAGGCGATGGTGCTCTCACGCTGCTGCGCGGTGAGCTGGCCGCTGACGGGCGCGCCGGAGAGTTCGCTGTACAGCGCACCGGGCCGTACGCCGCGCACCGTGGCACGCGCCTGCCACGGCGACGGTGCGGGGCTCCAGCGGCCTTCGGCCTCGATGCGGCCGCCGCCTGCGCGCACGGTGGCTTCGGGGAGGGTCCAGTGGGTGCCGTCGAAACCCACGCGCCCTTGCACCTGTTCGACCGGCAGCTTCGCCTTGTCCCAGGGGCCGGGCACGGCATTGCGGATGTCGGCCGAAGCCTTCCAAGCGGCCGGGCCCGCGTCTGCATCGGGTTCGAGGGCGACCGTGCCGGTCAGCTGGGTTTCCGGGGCGCCCGGCCACAGGCTCGATGCATCGACGTTGCGGAGATCAGCCTTGGCATCGATCACCGGCTGCGGCAGCCAGGGCGCGATCTGCGCCTGCAGCCTGGCTTCCATGGGCGCTTCGGTGTTCTCTTCGGCGGGCTTCAGTTCGGCGGCGACCTGCAGCCGCGCCGCCGTACCGGACAGCGTGCCCTTCACCGTGGCCTGGGCCAGCACGTCGATGCTGTGGTCCTCGGCGAGCGGCGCCTTCACGCGGCCGTCGAGCGACGCGTCGAGCGCCATCGGCGCCGGGCCCTGCAGCTTGACGCGTGCGCCGTAGTGGCCGTCGGCAATGTCGACGCCCTTGACCTCGAGCGCATGTTCCGCGGCCTTGTAGGTGTAGCTGCCGGCAAGGTTGCGCGCCTGCAGCGCGGGCGGGCCGGCCCAGCGCAGATCGTCGATGCGGAAGGGCACGTCGACGTCGACCGGCAGTGCGAGTTGCGCCAACGGTTCCACGGGCTTGTCGCTGGGCGGGCCGCGGCGCTCGATCAGCACCTGCGCTGCATGCACCTCGCCGAGCTGCACCTTGCGCTGGAACAGCGGGGCCAACTGCCAGCCGATGGTGGTGTCCTTGACCTCGACGGCGATGCTCTCGCTCTGGTACTTGAGCCAGCCGATGCGGCCGCCGGTGCGCAGCGAGCCGGTCACGTCGCGGCTTTCGAGCGTCTGGCCCGCAGGCAGCCGCTGCGCCGCCTGCGCGAGCGCGAAGGCCAGCGACTTGTTCGAGCCCAGCCACCACCAGGCGCCCGCGCCGAGCAGGAGCACCATCGCGAACAGTGCCGCCGCGGTCCATGCCAGCGCGCGCATCGCCCGGCGCGCACGCGAGCGGCGGACGACAGGTGGCGTGGGCTTGGAGACGGAGTCGGTCGACATCGATGCGGGAGGTCAGAAGGTGAAGCCGAGGCGCAGGTGCAAACGGAATTTCTTCGAGTCCACGCCGTAGGCGAGGTCGGCCTGCACCGGCCCCACCGGGCTGCGCCAGCGCGCGCCGACGCCCACGCCCACCTTGGGCTTGAGCTCGCCGGGCTTGTCGGCCACGGCGCCGGCGTCGACGAACACCACGCTCTCCCATTCGGTGAGCTTGCCGTTGTAGACGAAGGGCCGTTGCCACTCGACGCTCGCCACGCCGAGGTAGCGGCCCGCGATGGTCTGGCCGTCGGCGCGCACGGTGCCGATCTGCTTGTAGCTGTAGCCGCGCACGGTGGTGTCGCCGCCGGTCAGGAACATCAGGGTGGAGGGAATCTGCGCGCTCTCTTTGGCCGCGACCGCGCCGGCTTCGACGCGCAGCTGCAGGCGGCTGCGGCGCGCGCGCGTTTCGGTGTCCTCGGCCGCGCCGATCGGCACGATGCCGAGCCAGCGCGCATAGGTGCGCGTGAAGGGCAGTTGCTGCCCCGTGAGCGTGTAGCCCGCCGCCACTTCGAGCGCGAGGGCGTGGCCGCGCGTGGGGGCGGCGTTGTTGTCGAAGTAGCGTCCGGTCCAGCCCCAGTTGGCGGTGACCGCCGAGGCCGAGGGCGGCGCATTGGTGCCGCGGTTCTGCGCATAGTCGTACTGCAGGAAGTAGCTGCGGTCGATGTGGTCGCTGGCCTTGTTGCGGCCGCCGCGGACGCGCCCGCTGTCGACGATGTAGCTGCCCGATGCCTCGCGCTTGAGTTCGCCGCCGGTGAACCAGCGCCAACCGCGGTCGTTGGGGATGGCGTTCCACTCGGTGCCGAGCGACTTGATGTCGTTGTCCACCGAGAGCCGCGACACCGCGCGCCAGCCGAGCAGCGGGATCTGGTTGTGGATGTGGTCGATCGAGAGGCGCGGGCCGTTGTCGGTGGTGAAGCCTGCGCCCATCACCACCTTCTGCAGCGGCGCCTCGCGCAGCTGCGCGATCACGGGCGCGGCCAGCGGGTTGCCGCTCTCGGTGTCGAGCGTGAGGAACACAGAGTCGTAGTAGCCGCTGCTGGCCAGGCGCTGCTGGGCGTCGAGCAGCTTCTGCTGGTCGTAGTCGGTGCCGGTGGGCAGGCGGGCGATGCGGCGCGCGCCGTCGGGGTCGTAGCGCTGGAGGCCGCGCAGCATCAGCGGACCGAACTTGTACGCCGGCCCCGACTGGTAGGTGACGCTGAGGCGGGCTTCGCTGCGGTCGGCATCGACCTCGGCGCGGCTGACCTCGATGTTGCCGGTCGGGAAGCGTTTGGCGGTCAGGCTGCGCAGCGCGGTGGTCTTGGCGTCGTCCCAGGCCTGCTGGGCGAAGGGCAGTCCGGCGCGCAAGGCCCAGTCGGTGCGGATCGCGTCGCGCTGCGCTTCGGCGGCCGCGTCGCTGGCGATCGGGCCGGCGTAGCTGATCTGCACATTGCTCACCTTGGTGAGCTCGCCGGGCGCGACCGTGATGACGATTTCGCGCGGGGCCTTGGCGCCCTCGGGCGTCTCGTTGAGTTCGAGCGTCAGCGTGGGCGTGAAGTAGCCGAGGGTGCCGAGCAGTTCGCGGGCGTTGGTCTCGGCGGCCACCATGAGCCGCGAGATCTCGGTCGCGCCGAGGTCGTCGAGTTCGCGGTAGCGCTGGATTTCGAGGTGCAGCGCGAGGTAGTCGCGCACCGTTTCAGGCCCGCGCACGTCGACGGTGAAGGCGTCGCGCCGTTCGGTCTTTTTTTCGTCCTTGCTGTCCTTGTCGCCCGTGGTGCCGGCCTCGCCGCTGCGCACGAGGCCCGCGACCGGCTTGCCGTCGGTGCTTTCTTTTTTCGGCAGCAAGCTGCAGCCTTGCAAGAGCAGGACGCCGGAAAAAAGCAAAGCCGGCCACCACGCCGGCGCAAAAGCGGAAACCACCCTGACCATGGGCGGATTCTGACAGCAAGATTCGCCGCTTCCTGAAGCGGCCGGATACAGGCGGTTGCGTCCTACTTGGAGAGCATCCGCATCGCTTCTTCGAGACCCCGCAAAGTCAGCGGGTACATGCGGTTCGACATCAGCTGCTGCATCACCGCGATGCTCTGCCGGTATTGCCATACGCCCTGGGGCTCGGGATTGATCCAGGCGAACTTCGGGAAGGTGTGCGTCAGGCGCTGGATCCACTCGGCGCCGGCCTCTTCGTTGTTGTATTCGACGCTGCCGCCGGGCTGCAGGATCTCGTAGGGGCTCATGGTCGCGTCGCCGACGAAGATGAGCTTGTAGTCCTTGTTGTACTTGCGCAGGATGTCCCAGGTCGCGAACTTCTCGGAGAAGCGGCGCTTGTTGTTCTTCCACATGAAGTCGTAGACGCAATTGTGGAAGTAATAGAACTCGAGGTGCTTGAACTCGGTCTTCACGGCCGAGAACAGCTCCTCGACGCGCTGGATGTGCTCGTCCATGGTGCCGCCCACGTCCATCAGCAGCAGCACCTTGACGTTGTTGTGGCGCTCGGGCCGCATCTTGATGTCGAGGTAGCCGGCGTTGGCCGCGGTCGACTGGATGGTGTTGTCGAGGTCGAGCTCTTCCTCGTGGCCTTCGCGTGCGAACTTGCGCAGGCGGCGCAGCGCGACCTTGATGTTGCGCGTGCCCAGTTCCTGGCTGTCGTCGTAGTCCTTGTAGGCGCGCTGGTCCCACACCTTCACGGCGCTCTTGTTCTTGCCGGCTCCGCCGATGCGGACGCCTTGGGGGTTGTAGCCGCCATTGCCGAAGGGCGAGGTGCCGCCGGTGCCGATCCACTTGCTGCCGCCTTCGTGGCGCTCCTTCTGCTCCTCGAAGCGCTTCTTGAGCGTGTCCATGAGCTCGTCCCAGCCCATCTTCTCGATCTTGGCCTTTTCTTCCGCCGTGAACTCGCGCTCGAGCGTCTTCTTGAGCCAGTCGAGCGGCACTTCCTTCGTGAAGTCGGCCAGCATCTCGACGCCCTTGAAGTAGGCGGCAAAGGCGCGGTCGAACTTGTCGTAGTGCTTCTCGTCCTTCACGAGCGCGGTGCGCGAGAGGTAGTAGAAGTCGTCGAGGCCGAAGGCGCCGTCGGAGTTGGGGCCCACCACGTCGGCCTGCAGCGCCTCGAGCAGCGTGAGGTATTCCTTTACGGACACCGGCAGCTTGGCCGAGCGCAGGGTGTAGAAGAAATCGATGAGCATGGAGGGCGTCCTAATTTCGGCTTCGAAGTTGAGTTGGAGCGCAAGTCAACGCTGGAGGCTCATTTGCGCCAGCACAGGATTCTGAAGATGTCTCATGCATGGAAAGATGTAGGCGCCTATAACGGATGCATCATCCCAGCTCGACCAACGAAACGGGCCGAGCTTCGCATCGGCATCTTTGATGACTGCAAGTTTTCTTGAATCGATCTTCGACTCAATCAGCGTGACTGTCGTTTCGTCAATGGTGGTGCCTTGTTTTCTGGCACCTAGCAACCAGTAATAGGCGGCGATGAACTCGTCCTCGGTAGATGCTTTACGGAGCAGTCGTTCGGCGAGTTGTAACTGCGATTTATGATGGCCATGTGCCGCAGCAAACTCTAGCCACCACGTATTCTTCGATTCAGACTTGGGTATTCCTAGGCCCTTGTCGTACATCTCTGCTACCAGCTTGACTGCATGAGGGTTTCCTCGCCGGGCGGACAGTTCCAGCCACGGCAGGCTTTTCTCGTAGCTTTGCGGAACGTTATCGCCAAAATAGTAAGCAATTCCGATGAGCCACGGCGCAGGGGCAGACCCTAGTTCGCTCAACTGGTGCAGCAACTCGAATGCGCGCCGCGTATCTTTTGGGCGCTCATCGCCGCAATACAAAAGCAGGGCGAGATTGCCAATGGCTTCCCTGTTCCCTTTTTTCGCAGCCTTTTCATACCACGCCTCTTTTTGCGCGATATTCGGAGTCGTCACGGCGTTCAAGAATTGACTGCCCGCGATGCCCGCGCTTCCCATGATCTGATGGTAGTTCCCGAAAATATCAGGAGATGCGCTCTGCGCAAGTGCGTGCTGTGAAAATGCCCAGCCACAAGCGAACATCAAAAAAAATCGCTTGAGATTGGCGTAGCTGGATGAGTTCAGCATGAAGACGATAGTGCGGAGAATCAGCGGAGCCGAATTGTTATTGATCGAAGCGCCTGCAGACGAGCCGCGTCCCTTCAACTGCGCGGCTTGTCGAGCAGATAGAGCAACTGGGCCTTCACCTCGGGCCACTCGCCCGCGCGCAGGCTGTACATGACGGTGTCGCGGATGGTGCCGTCGCGGCGCATTGCGTGGCCGCGGATCACGCCGTCCTTCTTCGCGCCCAGGCGCTCGATGGCGCGCTGCGAGGCGAAGTTGAAGTTGTCGGTGCGCCAGCCCACCGTGTTGCAGCCCAGCGCGTCGAAGGCATGGCTCAGCATCAGCAGCTTGCAGGTGGTGTTGACGTGGGTGCGCTGGCAGCGCGCGGCGTACCACGTGTAGCCGATCTCGACGCGCTTCACGCCGGGCAGGATGTCGTGGTAGCTGGTGCTGCCGAGCACGGTGCCGGTGGCCGCCTCGGTGACGGCGAAGGCGAAGCGGTCGGCCGTCTTCAGCGCGGTCTCGATGTAAGTGCGGGTGTTCTCCGGCTCGGGCACGGAGGTAACGCGCAGCTTCCAGAGCTCGCCGTCGGCGGCCGCGGCGCGCAGGCCCTCTTCGTGGTCCAGCGACAGCGGCACCAGCGCGATGTCGCGGGCCTTCAGCGTGACAGGTTCGACGAACGCCATCTCAAACACCCCTGAATTCAGCTTCTCGGATTGCCGTACTTGCGCACATACCAGGCCCGCGCGATCTGCACCCCGCCACCGCCGCCCAGGCCGATCAGCAGGATGCCGAAGATTTCCTTGTTGCCATAGCCGCCGGGGCCGAAGGCATCGAGACCCAGCAGCAGCCCGACCCAGCGGCCGAGCAGCGCACCCGCGACGAACAGCACCGCCTGGGCCAAGCCCAGCTTGAGCAGTTGGCGCGTGGGGTGCGGCGACTGGCTCATCGGTTGTTGCGTTGCATGAAGACGAGCTTCTCGAAGAGCGTCACGTCCTGTTCGTTCTTGAGCAGCGCGCCCACCAGCGGCGGCACGGCGACCTTGTCGTCCTTGCTCTGCAGGGCCGCGAGCGGAATGTCTTCGGCCACCAGCAGCTTGAGCCAGTCGAGCAGCTCGGAGGTCGAGGGCTTCTTCTTCAGGCCGGGCAGGTTGCGCACGTCATAGAAGGTCTTCATCGCGGCCGTGAGCAGCTCCTGCTTGAGGCCGGGGAAGTGCACCGCCACGATGCTCTTCATCGTCTCGGCATCGGGGAACTTGATGTAGTGGAAGAAGCAGCGGCGCAGGAAGGCGTCGGGCAGCTCCTTCTCGTTGTTGGAGGTGATGAACACCACCGGCCGGTGCTTGGCGCGGATGAGTTCGCGCGTCTCGTAGCAGTAGAACTCCATGCGGTCGATTTCGCGCAGCAGGTCGTTCGGGAATTCGATGTCGGCCTTGTCGATCTCGTCGATCAGCAACGCCACCGGCTGGTCGGCCGTGAAGGCCTGCCAGAGCACGCCCTTGACGATGTAGTTCTGGATGTCCTTGACGCGTTCGCCGCCGTCCACATCGGAGAGCTGCGAGTCGCGCAGGCGGCTCACCGCATCGTATTCATACAGGCCCTGCTGCGCCTTGGTGGTCGACTTGATGTGCCACTGCAGGAGCGGCAGTCCCAGCGATTGCGCCACTTCCTCGGCCAGCATGGTCTTGCCCGTGCCGGGTTCGCCCTTGACGAGCAGCGGGCGCTTGAGGGTGATGGCGGCATTGACCGCCAGCATCAGGTCCTGAGTGGCGACGTAGTTGTCTGAGCCCTTGAATTTCATGAGTGAGCGGAGGCGAGGTGGAAAGGCAGGGTGGAGAAAAGAACACACTCGATTCGCATCGCACAGCCTCTTGGGCGGCCCGCGCGGGGTTCCCGCGGGACCCTTGCATATAATCGAATGTTGATTCGAAAAACTGTATCTCCACGAGATTGTGCGCGCAAAATGAACAAGTTGTTGACCACGATGTTTGCCCTTGCTGTCGCTTGCGTGACGCTCTCGGCAGAAGCCCAGCAAGTCACGGGCAAGGCCCAGGACGGGGCGAAGAAGGTTGCGATGTGCGTGGGCTGCCACGGCATCATCGGCTACCAGGCCAGCTTCCCGGAGATCCACAAGGTGCCGATGATCGCTGGCCAGAGCGCCACCTACATCGTCTCCGCGCTCACCGCCTACAAGGGCGGCGACCGCAAGCACCCCACCATGCGCGCCATTGCCGACACGCTCACCGAGCAGGACGTGGCCGACCTGGCCGCCTACTACAGCCAGCTGGGCGCGAAGGAAGGCGATGCGCCGCCGGCCGCTCTGGCCAAGGCCATGCCCGACAACATCACCGCGCTCGTCGGCCGCAACGGCCCCGACAACAGCTGCACCAAGTGCCACGGCGCCAACTTCAACACGCCGAACGACGGCACCGTGCCCAAGCTGGCCGGCCAGCATGCCGACTACCTCTTCGTGGCGCTCAAGTCCTACCGCGTCAAGAACAACGCCCACCTCGGCCGCTCGAATGCGGTGATGGCCGGGCAGGTCGAACCCAAGAAGTTCACCAACGCCGAGCTCAAGACGCTGGCCAGCTACATCAGCTCGGTGCCCGGCGAACTGAAGACGGTGCCCGAGTCCCGCATGCATCACGCGGCACAGTAAGCGCTTCGTTCCCCAACAAAAAGCCCGCGCGATGCGGGCTTTTTTGTGTCCGGGATTTCCCTGAGATCAAACGTCGAAGAAGGCCGTCTCGTCCGCGCCCTGCATGCGGATGTCGAAGCGGTAGCTCACCGCACCGCCCTGTTCGACGCGTTCGGCGATCAGCGTGTGGCGGCGGTCGGCCGGCACGCTGTTGAACACAGCATCCTTCGCGTTGGCCTCGGCCTCGTCGCTGAAATACACGCGCGTGAACGCGTGCAGCAGCAGGCCGCGCATCAGCACGATCACGTTGATGTGCGGCGCCTCACCGGGCGTCTCGGCGCCGGGCTTGACGGTATGGAACACGAAGCGGTTCTGCGCATCGGTGCCGGTGCCGACGCGGCCGAAGGCGCGAAAGCCCAGCGCGCGGGCTTCTTCCGGCGTCTGCGGATAGCGGCCTTCGCCGTCGGGCTGGCTGATCTCGACCAGCGCGTCGTTGATCGGGTTGCCGTCGCCGTCGATCACCCGGCCTTCGAGGCGGATGCGCTCGCCGGCGGCGTTGTCCAGCGCCACGACGGCATCGAAGGGCTGGTCGAAGTCGTAGCCGTACTGCGTGGCGGTGAGGCCGTAGGCGAAGTAGGGGCCCACGGTCTGGGAGGGGGTCTGGCCGAAATCGGCTTCCTGTGCGGTCATCAACATGGTGGTCGTCTCCTGGCTCAGCGGTTCTCGAAGGGGGTCTCGTCGGCGCCGCGCAGCACGATGTCGAACTGGTAGCCCAGCGCGTAGCCCTCTTCGGTGATGTCGAGGCTGAAGTCGGCAATGAGCCGGTTGCGGTAGCGCTCGGGGGTGCCGGTGATCATCGGGTCGTACTGCATCAGTGGGTCGCCGGGGAAGTACATCTGCGTGACCAGGCGGCTCGCAAAGCTCTGGCCGAACAGCGACAGGTGGATGTGCTGCGGGCGCCAGGCGTTCGGGTGGTTGCCCCAGGGGTAGGCGCCGGGCTTGATGGTCAGGAAGCGGTAGCGGCCTTCGCTGTCGGTCAGGCAGCGGCCGGCGCCGAGGAAATTGGGGTCGAGCGGCGCGTCGTGCTGGTCGACCTTGTGCACGTAGCGGCCCGAGGCATTGGCCTGCCAGAGCTCGACCAGCGTGTTGGCGACCGGACGGCGGCGCTCGTCGAGCACCTGGCCGGTGAGGATCATGCGTTCGCCCAGCGGCTCGCCGTTCCTGCGGGCATTGCGCGTGAGGTCGTGGTCGAGTTCGCCGATGCTGTCGTGGCCATACACGGGCTGCTGCAGCTCGCCCAGCGAGGCCTTCAGCGGGATCAGCGGCTTCTGCGGGCCGCGCTTTGCCGTGGACTTGTAGCCCGGGTAGATGTAGGCGGGGTGGGCTTCCCAGTCGCGCGGGGTGAGCGTGGGAAGGGGGCCCTGGGTCTTGGTCAACATGTGCGTTGTCTCCTGTCGTGGGACGAATCCGGAAGCCCAGACTTTAGAAGCGGCATCCGATGATGTAAATTGAAGATTGATCCAGTTTCCATAACCAGCAGGCATTGAAAAACCCCGCCGACCTTCGCCAGGACTTCGTGCGCAACGTGCAGTTGCGCCATCTGCGCGCCTTTGTCGCCGTGGCCCAGGAGCGCCATCTCGCGCGCGCGGCCGCGCGGCTTGCGCTGAGCCAGCCGGCCGTGTCGAAGACCCTTTCGGAACTCGAAGCCATCGTGGGCACGCGCCTGGTCGAGCGCAGCCAGGCCGGCCGCCGGGGCGTGCAGGGGCTCTCGCCGGCCGGCGAGCAGTTGCTGGCGCATGCGCTGCGCGTGCTCGAGGCGCTCGATGCCAGCGCCGAGGCGGTGGCGCCGGCCTCCGGCGAGCGCATCGATCGCCTGCGCATCGGCGCGCTGCCTAGCGTGGCGCCGGCCCTGCTGCCGGCGGCGCTGGCGCGGCTTCGCGACCATCGGCCCGCCGCGCAGATCGCCGTGAAGAGCGCCGCCAACGCGGTGCTGCTCGACGAACTGCGCGCCGGCGAGCTCGACCTGGTGGTGGGCCGCATGAGCGATCCGCGCCTGATGGGCGGCCTGAGCTTCGAGCTGCTGTACACCGAGCCGCTGGTGTTTGCCGTGCGCACCGGCCATCCGCTCGCGCTCAAGCTCAAGGCAGCGCCGCTGCAGGCGGTGCTGGGTTATCCGCTGGTGGTGTACGGCGAGGGCACGATCCCGCGCCACAACACCGAGAGTTTCCTGTCGGCGCGTGGCCTCGTGCTGCCGGCCAACGCGCTGCAGACGCTCGACGTGGCGGTGGCGCGCGCGCTGGTGGCGGTGTCCGATGCGGTCTGGATCACGCCGCTCGGCGCTGCGCGCGGCGAGCTGGCGGAGGGCCGCCTCGTGCGCCTGCGCATCGACACCACGGGGACGGAGGAGCCGGTCGGCTTGCTGCTGCGCAGCGACGCCGAGCCGTCGGCCTTGCGCAGCGCCATGGCCGCGCTGCTGCGCGAAGCCGCGAAGCAGCAGGGTGCCTTGCCGCCGCAAAGTAGGCAGAAACCCTGATCAGTCTTTCGTGGCGCGGCGCTGCACGCAGGCTACGTAGCTTTCGCCATCGGGCGGGCGTCCCGCGCGCTGGCTCTCCCACATCATCTGGCCCAGGCAATCCATCGCTTCGTGATGCGCATGGAGCAGCGAGCCGCGGCGCGCTGCCAGCAGCTCGACGGCCTGGCGGATGCCGCGCGGCTGGTCGATGGAACACTGCTCGCTGATCGACAGGTGCATCGACAGATGCAGGAACGGGTTCTCGCGGCCGTTCGATCCGTCGTAGACGCGCGCCACCGCGGCGTCGGCATCGAGCAGGTCCTCGTGGTACTCGGGGTGTTCGTCGATCCAGCCGGCCGCGATGGTCTCGAGCGCTTCCATCGGAAGGCCCTGCCGGTGCTTGGCGTACACGTCGCAGAAGAAGCGGCGCACGTCTTCCTGGGAGGGATTGAACATATATGGATGGAGGAGAAGAAAAGTGAAGGAGAAGAAGCAGTGCGTGAGGCCATCGCGTTTGGCGCCTGAAGGACCCGGGAACGCGCGCGGCGTTCCGGGTACAGGACGTTACATCGTTACGTAACGAATCGCGAAATGACCTCCTTGCGAGCTCTTTTCACAAGCGGCCCTGCAAGCAGATTTCAGAAAAATATTCATACAGATCAATGACTTGAATCGTTGGCGGCGCGTCGTTGGCAAGGCTGCAAGAAAGCGGCACGCAAGTTGCCCCTGTACATGCATCTTTTGTCACAGAGGCTGCCATGACCGCTCAACAAGCATCGACCCCATCGACCGAAGGACTTGCCGCAAACAGCGCAGCTCCTGTGGTCATCGCCCAGGCCACCGTCACTCCTCTCGGCAGTCCTGCCGTGATGAGTTCGGCGGCTTCCACCGCCCCTTCCGGGCCAGCCAGCGTGGGCACATTGTCCAATGCTACGCCCGGCGTTGCCGTGATGCGCGACGGTGTCCGCATCCCGGTCGACGGCAATCAGACGCTGATCGCGGGCGACCGGGTGATCGTTCCGCAAGACGGCCACGCCAATGTCCTGTTCCCCGGCTCGGCCAGCAACAAGGCGCCGCTGGCCGGCGTCTTCACTGGCGGCACCGATGCCACCATCGGCTCGACCAAGCTGCCCGGCGGCCTCGAACAAGTGAATGTCGACGTCGCCTCGGGCGACCTGCAAGTGACCCCGCCCGACAGCGATGCCGACGCAGCCGCTCTGGCCGTGACCAAGAAGCTCGCAGCCGGTAGCGGCCTGGGCCTGGGCGAATTCGCGCTGGGCGCATTGGGTGCTGCTGCACTGGGTGCCGCGCTGGGCGGCGGCAGTGATGGTGGCAGCAGCGGTGTGCCGCTCTTTGTTCCTGGCGTGGGTGAGTCCGACGCCGATGCCGACGCGGACGCCGATGCGGACGCTGATGCCGATGGTGATGCCGACGCGGATGCCGACGCAGACGCAGACGCAGACGCAGATGCAGATGCCGACGCAGACGCAGACGCAGATGCAGATGCAGATGCAGATGCAGATGCAGATGCAGATGCAGACGCGGATGCTGATGCCGATGCCGATGCCGATGCCGATGCCGATGCCGATGCAGACGCAGACGCAGACGCGGACGCAGATGCCGATGGAGACCACCTGCTCGATCCATCCGACAAGCTCACCGGCGGCGCGGTCGGCGCCGTGGACGGCACGCTCGGCCTGGACGGCGCGCTCGACCCGGCGCCGCCGCTGGCCGACGGCCTGACCGATGTCGTCGACAACGCGCTGGCTCCGCTGCTCGGGTCCGAGTTTTCGCGCAACGACGCCAACGAATTCGACCCGGTCGACGACTTCGCCTCCAACATCACCGATCCGCTCGGCAGTTCGCTGAGCCCGCTCGTGGACAGCCTGCTTGGCGACGGTGTGGCCGCGGCTCTGTCGAACCAACTCGAAGGCCAGGTCGACTACCTGACCGACGGGCTCCACAACCTTCTTGCCGATGACGGCCTGCTCGGCGGCGTGACCGGGAATCTCGGCCTCGACGGCGTGCTGGGTGAAGACGGTGTCGTGGGCGGCTTGCTCGATGGCGTGCTGGGCGACAGCGGCCTTGTCGGCGGCCTCGTGAGCGAAGACGGCCTGGTGGGCGGCCTGTTGAGCGAGGACGGCCTCGTCGGCGGCCTGCTGGACAGCGTGG
The DNA here is from genome assembly GCF_056402375.1 of Variovorax sp. P4_B10. NCBI lineage: Bacteria > Pseudomonadati > Pseudomonadota > Betaproteobacteria > Burkholderiales > Comamonadaceae > Variovorax > Variovorax sp. P4_B10. The sequence goes on from NZ_JBFUHN010000009.1 coordinate 21,497, forward strand.
TGGGCGATGACGGCGCCCTCGGCGGCGTGCTCGGCGATGACGGCCTCCTCGGCGGTCTGCTGGGGGGCGATCTGCTGGGGGGCGACCTCCTCGGCGGCGTGCTGGGGGGTGATCTCCTCGGCGGCGTGCTCGGTGGAGATGGCGTTGTCGGCGGTCTGCTGGGTGGCGACCTTCTCGGCGGCGTGCTGGGTGAAGACGGCGTCGTCGGCGGTCTCGTGGGCGAAGGCAGCGTTTTCGACGGCCTCCTGGGTGAAGAAGGCGTGGTCGACAGCCTCCTGGGTGAAGACGGTGTTGTCGACGGTCTGCTCGGCGGTGACCTGCTGGGTGGCGACCTCCTCGGCGGCGTGCTGGGTGAGGACGGTGTTGTCGGCGGTCTGCTCGGCGGAGACCTGCTGGGTGGCGATCTCCTCGGCGGCGTGCTGGGCGAGGACGGTGTTGTCGGCGGCCTGCTCGGCGGAGACCTGCTGGGTGGCGATCTCCTCGGCGGCGTGCTGGGCGAGGACGGTGTTGTCGGCGGCCTGCTCGGCGGTGACCTGTTGGGTGGCGACCTCCTCGGCGGCGTGCTGGGTGAGGACGGTGTTGTCGGCGGCCTGCTCGGCGGTGACCTGCTGGGTGGCGATCTCCTCGGCGGTGTGCTGGGCGAAGACGGCGTTGTCGGCGGTCTGCTCGGCGGTGACCTGCTGGGTGGCGATCTCCTCGGCAGCGTGCTGGGTGAGGACGGCGTTGTCGGCGGTCTGCTCGGCGGTGATCTGCTGGGTGGCGATCTCCTCGGCGGTGTGCTGGGCGAAGACGGCGTTGTCGGCGGCCTGCTCGGCGGCGACCTGCTGGGTGGCGACGTCCTCGGCGGCGTGCTGGGCGAGGACGGCGTTGTCGGCGGCCTGCTCGGCGGCGACCCGCTCGGCGGCGACGGCCTCGTGGGCAGCCTGCTCGGTCAGGACGGCCTCGTGGGCGACCTGCTGGGCGGCACCCTCGGCGGCGACACCCCGGTCGCCAACATCCTGGAGCCGGTGACGAACGCTGCAAGCGGCCTGACGGACGCCGTCGAGCCGATCGTCTCGGCGGTGGAAGGCGCTGCTTCCGGTGCGACGGAGCCGGTGACCGACATCCTGGCCGGCACAGGGGGCGCGGCAGCGCCGGTGGTCGATACGGTGAACAGCGTCGGCGACGGCATCGCCCCGCTGGTGACCGAGGTCGTGACGCCGATCACGAGCCTGGTCGAACAGACCGCAGGAGGCAGCACCGTGTCTCCCGTGACGAACATCCTGCACGGCCTGCTGGGTTGACGAGAACGAGCGAAGGAGAAGGGGAACCACAGCACCAGGGACAGGCCGCCACCGGCCTGTCCCTCGAAAGGATTGGATATGAAGAAGAGTCTCCGGATACTGGCCATCGTCGCTGTCGGGGCAAGCCTCGTCGCCTGCGGTGCGCCACCCAAGAGCGGCCGCGACGACGCGACCTACTACTACTCGAACAAGGTCGCCGCGCCCCCGGTGGCGAAGGTGGAACCGCCGAAGCCGGAGCCGGTGCAGAACGGCCCGGCCGGCGTGTCGAGGATCGTGTATTTCGACTTCGACAAATACAACATCAGGCCCCAGGACCGCAACATCGTGGAAGCGCATGCAAGCTTCCTGAAGAACCGTCCGGCGAGCAAGGTGGTCATCGAAGGCCACACCGACTCGCGCGGCGGCCGCGAATACAACCTCGCGCTGGGGCAGCGCCGTTCGGAATCGGTGCAGCGGGCGCTCACGCAGCTCGGCGTGCCGGCCGAACGCATCGAGGCCGTCAGCTGGGGCACCGAAAAACCTGCGTCTCTCGAAACCACCGAGGAGGGCTATCAGCTCAATCGCCGGGACGAGTTCGGCTACCGCTGAAACAAGGGATAGCGATGACTTCGAGGGCAGTGTCCGGCCAGCGACCACGTCGAAGCGAGAGCCGATGACGGGCGCGGCCGGTTTCCCGCACTCGATCGGGGCCGAATGATGTCCTTCTCAGACCAGCTCCACGCCTGCCACGAACGCCTGGTGCCCGTGTGCGCGGCACTGCCAGCCCCTTACCCCGCCTTCACGCTTTTCTTCTCGGTCAGCGACGGTTCGCAGCGTGCGCATGTCGTGCATGCGCGGGCCGCCGAATTCGAGACCGCCTGGCGCGAAGGCGCCGGCATCGTCGAGCGCTGGGTGAGCGAACACGGCATGGTGTCGCCGTGGCTGCGCATCGACTGGATCGAGGGCGCGAGCCCGATGGACTGGGGGCAGTTCAAGACCCAGCTCACCGCCGTCAAGCGCAACTACTTCCGTCTCGGCCTGGCCTTCGACCAGGACTTCGAGATCGCCTTCACCGAGCAGGAGCTCAACGCCAACGCGATGCTGTGCGGCGACTCGACCGTTGCGCACGCGGTGGTGAACCCGCGCAACTTCGAGGCCTACGGCCAGGCACGCTTCCAGCGCACGCCGGCGCTCGACGTGCCGACGGACCGGCCGGTCTACCTGCTCGCGACGGTGGGTGTGTTCTGCCAGCCCGACGGCGTGGTGCACAAGCTCGTCGGTACGGGGCTCGACGCGGGACGCCGCCACCTGCCGGCACTGAACCCGCAGGCAGTGCTGGAGCTTGCGCGCAGCGGCTCCGCCTACCTTGCGCGCCAGGTGCAGAACGACGGGCTGTTCGTCTACGGCTACTTCCCGTGCTTCGACCGCCGCATTCCAACCTACGACGCGATGCGCCACGCGAGCGCGCTCTACGCCATGCTCGAGGCGTGGGAGCTCACGCGCGACGAAACGCTGCGCTCGGCCATCGACCGCTCGCTCGACCATCTCGTCAACCGGCTGATCCGCGACTACCGGCTCGCGGACGGCAGCGAGGTGGCGTTCCTCGTCGACACCGGCGGAGAAATCAAGCTGGGCGGCAATGCAGCCTGCGTGCTCGCGCTGGTGAAGTACTGCGAGCTCGTGGACACGCGCCGCTGGCTGCCGCTGCTGGAAAAGCTGGCGCTCGGCATCGTGTCGTTGCAGGACCCGGCCACCGGCCGCTTCAATCATGTGCTGCATGCCACCGACCTGGCGCTGAAGCAGGCCTCGCGCGTCATCTACTACGACGGCGAAGCGGCCTTCGGTCTCATGCGCCTCTACGGCCTCACGCGCGACGCGCGCTGGCTGGCCGCGGTCGAGAAGGCCTTCGATCATTTCATCGCGAGCCAGCACTGGCAGGCGCACGACCACTGGTTGAGCTGCTGCGTCAACGAGCTCACGCACTGGAGCCCGCAGGAGAAGTACTTCCGCTTTGGCCTGCAGAACGTCGCGGGCTACCTCGACTTCGTGCTCGACCGGAAGACCACCTTCCCGACCCTGCTCGGACTCATGCTGGCGGCGCAGCAGATGCTCCAGCGTCTCGAGAGCATGCCCGCGATGCGGCACTTGCTCGACGAGCTGGACACCGAGAAGTTCTACCGCGCGCTCGACTACCGCGCCCACTACCTGCTCAACGGCTTCTTCTGGCCCGAGATGGCGATGTACTTCCGGCGGCCATCCACGATCGTCGGCTCCTTTTTCATCCGCCACCACGCGTTCCGGGTTCGCATCGACGACGTCGAGCAGTATGTGTCGGGCTTCGCGGCCTACCACCGCTACCTGCTGGAGCGCCGCGTACCCCTCGGCGTGAACAGCGCCAGCAGCCCGAGGGACGAAGGCGCCGCCTGGACGGCAAGCGAAATGGCGCGCGTGACCGGCGGCGAATGGGTGGTGTCCCCGGAGGATGGGTGGCGCGCCAGCGGCGTGACGCAGCGCTCTTTCATGCGCAAGGGCCGCGTCGTGTTCGAGCACCAGGCGCGGCTGTCGAAGGCGCCGCTCGCGGCCGTCACGCTCAAGGGCGTGCTGCAGCCGGCCGCGGCCGTGCTGTGCACCGACCCCGCACCGCACCTCGACAAGCGCGTGCCCGTGCTCAAGGTGCCGAACGTGCTGCAGGCCGTCCTGCAGCTGGGCGAGCATGCGCGCACCGAGTTCACCGGGCGCGTCTGCGGCGTGCTGGGCAACGGCACCGGCAGCAGCACCGTGGCCGCCATGATGGCCGGTGCGCTGACGGTCTGGGGCGAGGTCGGCCGGCCCGAAGGCAACATCAGCCTGCCCTCCGGCATCGCCTGGAACCTCACCTGCATGCCGCGGCATGCGGCCTACTGGGTGCTGGAGATGGGCACCTCGCACATGCCGGCCTCGTCGCAGCTGGTGCGGCCGTCGCTGGTCGTGGTGACGGGGCTCTCGGCCGCTTCGCAGAAGCACCGCGGCCCGTCGGAAGCCGCCGCGCGGATGGACAGCCGGATCTTCCAGGGCATGGCGGCCGGGGACAGCGTGGTGCTGAACCGCGACATGCCCGAGTTCGCGATCTTTGCCGAAGCCGCGATGGCGCATCAGCTGCAGATCGTGACCTGCGGCGAGCACAAGGACGCCGACATCCGCCTGCTCGCTTTCGACCACGGCGAGGTGCAGGCGCTGGTGTCGGGCGAACCCTTCCAGCTCCGGCTCAATGCGCCGGGACGCCACATGGGCGCGAGCGCCGTCGCTGCGCTTRCCGCCTTGCAGGCGCTGCGCCTGCCGCTGGCCGCGGCCGTCGAACCCTTCGCACACTTCGAGCCGCCGGGCGGACGCGGTGCGCTGCACACCATTCACATCGGCGGCGGAAGCTTCAAGCTGATCGATGAAACCTACGACGCCAACCCGAGTTCGATGCGGGCGGCGCTGGAATTGCTGTCACAAGCCCCCTGCGAGCCTGCACGCCGCGTGGCCATCCTCGGCGACATGCAGGAGCTCGGCCCCGCGGCGCAACGCCATCACCTCGACCTCGAGGCCGAACTGCTGGCCTCGCAGCCCGATCGCGTGCTGCTGTGCGGTCCCTTGATGCGGGCGCTGCATGCGCGCATCCGCACCAAGGTCCGCTCGCACTGGTTCGTCGACGTGTCGGATCTCTCCACCGCGCTCGGCGGACTGCTGCAGCCGGGCGACTGGGTGCTGGCGAAGAGTTCTGCGGGTGTCGGTCTCTCCCGGCTCGCCCGGGTTCTGAAAGCATTGCCATGACGAGATGGAACGCGCGCATTCACATGCCTTGCGAACGCGCATCGGAATCGCCGCGCCGCTGGTGGCTCGGCTGGCTGCAACTGTTGTGCGCATGGGTCGTCTGCATGCTGCTGTGCGCCAACCTGGCGCTCGTGCTGGCCAAGGGTTTGCCCGAGGCAAGAAGCGAATCGACGGGGTACCGGCAGGCCGGCTGCGCGGCCGCCGAAACTGCGTCGCAACGCGATGCGAAACATGAGCGGCAGGCCGATCCGACGAAGGGGCACACCCCCCGATGCTGAGGCGCACGGAGCGTGATTTTTTGCCTTGTAACAGTCGAGTAACAGTTGATAATGACTCAGGCGTCATTGCACGACGGATCGGCTCTTTCTCATGATCAAGTTCCTCCTGCCCAGCCAGTTGGTTGCCGAAACGCCGGACGAGCCGGGCGCCAGTCCCTACGCGGGTGCGCTCAATACGGCGTTCCGCGCGGCCTACCCGCTCGTCAAGAGCGCGGCATGGCGCTCGCTGCCCATCAGCCTGTTCGGGTTGCTGCCTTCGATCTTTCTGCTCCAGGTCTATGACCGCGTGCTGTCGCGCAGCGGGATCTCGACGCTCGCCGCGCTGGTGAGCGGCATCCTGTTCTTCCTTTGCATCGAGTTCTGGCTGCGCACGCGGCGCTCGCGCATGCTGCGCAATGCGGGCGCGATCATCGACCACGGCGTGTCGGGCGCCTTGCTGCAGTCGATGCTGGCCCGCCCGCTGCGCGCGCTCGAGGCGCGGCCGGCCTCGGTCTGGCAGCAATACTTTCGCGACGTGGGCTCGGTGCGCGGCACYGTCACGGGCGGGCTGGCGCAGTCGATCTTCGACCTGCCGATGGCGATCTTCGCGCTCGCCGTGATCGGCATCGTTGCCTTGCCGGTGCTGCCGGTGGTGGCCGCGTTCCTGGGCATCATGTCCTTCCTGGCCTGGTGGTGGGCCGACGAAGTGCGCGCCGGACGCGTCGAGGAAGTGCAGCGCGGCCGCGGCCTCGACCGCATGACCTCCGAGATCTGCAATGCGCGCGAAACGCTCAAGACGCAGGCCAACGACGGCCCGATCAGCGACATGTGGCGCCAGACCTACAACGCCTGGCTGACCGAGAGCTTCAGCAAGAACGGCCAGATCGAAAGCGCGCGCGACGGCACCACGGTGCTGCTCACCGTGTTCTCGGTCATCGTCGTGACCGTGGGCGCGGTCTCGGTGATGGAGCAGTGGATGACGGTGGGCGGCCTGGTCGCCTCCAACATGCTGGCGCTCAAGGCGCTGCAGCCGGTGGCGGGGCTGGTGTCGAACTGGCGCGCGCTCGCCACCGCAAAGGAGGCGGCGAAGCGGCTCGAAACCGTGCTGCGCGAGCCGGTCGAGAAGCCGCCCACGGGCATGACGCTGCCGCAGCCGCTGGGCCGCATCACGCTGAAGGACGTCAGCTTCAGCTTCTCCGAAGCCTCGCAGCAGCCGGTGCTGGAGAACGTCGACCTCGACATCGGCCCGGGCGGGCTCCACGTGATCGTCGGGCGCAACGGCGCGGGCAAGTCGACGCTGCTGAAGCTCGTCTGCGGCCTGTATGCGCCCACGCGCGGCATCATCAGCATCGGCGAGTACGACCTCTCGCAGTTCGGCCGCGAAGAACTCTCGCGCTGGATCAGCTACCTCTCGCAGGAGGTCTACTGGTTCGGCGGCACGCTGATCGACACCATGCGCCGCGCCGCGCCGGGCCAGAGCGACGAGCAGATCGTCGCAGCCTGCAAGCTCTCGGGTGCGCACGACTTCATCTCGCGGACGCCCGACGGCTACCGCACCATGGTCGGCGAAGGCGGCACCGGCGTGTCGGTGGGCGAGCGGCGCAAGCTGGCACTGGCCATGAGCTTCCTGCGCAAGCCCTCGGTGCTGGTGCTCGACGAGCCGAGCAACGACCTCGATTTCCAGAGCGAGCGCAACCTGCTCGCCACGCTGCTCGCGGTGGCCAAGGTGCGCACCGTGGTGGTGGTCACGCATTCGCTGCGCATCGTGTCGGCGGCCACCGTGGTCTACCACGTGACCGGGCAGGGCGATGTCGAACTGGGCACCGCCGCGGTCATGGTGCCGAAGCTCTTCGGCGTCAAGAAGCCGCTGGTGGCGCTGGGCGATTCGGAAGACAACGCGGGGGCTGCGGCCTCCCGCTCCATGGCGTGATGCTGCTTGATTCATGACGAGTGATTGGGGACCGTGACCTTGAAATCAGACTTGCCGCAGATACTCCAGGATGAAGACCAGAAGCGCGCGGCGCGGATGTCGCCACAGGGGCGGCGGCGCCAGTGGATCATCGGCGGCGCCATCGGCGTGCTGGCCCTGGTCGGGCTGGGCTTTCCGATGGAGACCGTGGTGGTCGCACCGGGCCGCGTGATTCCTTCGGACCGCGTCAAGTCGATCCAGCATCTGGAAGGCGGCATCGTCAGTTCCGTGCTGGTGAAGGAAGGCGAGAAGGTCAGGCAGGGCCAGTCGCTGGTCGAGATCGACCTGGGCGGCAGCGGCCTCAACCTCGAAGAACTCACCGCCCGCTACGCGGCCACCCAGGCGACCCGCGTGCGGCTCATCGCCGAGAGCCGCGGCCAGCCGCTCACGCGCGGGTCCTTCGCCACCGACATCGACGAGAGCGTGTTCGAAGGCGAGTCCGGCGCCTACCAGGCGCGCGCCCTCGAGCAGCGCGGCGTCATGGCCGGCGCCGTGTCGGGCCTGGAGCAGGCGCGCAGCAAGCAGCTCGAACAGCAGGCCAAGGTGAAGGGCCTCGGCGACCGGCTGGCGCTGATGCAGAAGGAGCTCGAGATCTCCGAGCAACTGCTCAGCGAGAAACTGGTCGGGCAGGTCGAGGTGCTCGAGAAGCGCCGGCAGGCCGAGGGCGTGCGCAGCGAACTCGCGGTGGCGCGCCAGGGCGTGATCTCCGCGAACGCCGCCATCACCGAAGCCCAGGCCAAGATGGCCGAGGCCGAAGGCCGCTACCGCCGCCGCGCATCGGACGAACTGGCCACGGTCGAACGCCAGTTCGCCAGCCTGAGCGAAGACCTGGCGCGTGCCCGCACCCAGCGCTCGCGCACCGTGGTGAAGGCGCCCTCGGACGGCATCGTCAAGGGGCTGCGCAACTCCAGCCCCGGCTGGGTCGTGAAGCCCGGCGAAGCCATCCTGGAGGTCGTGCCCGACAAGGACGAGACCATGGTCGAGGCCCGGCTCAATCCGAACGACCGCGGCTTTGTCGAGATCGGGCAGTCGGCGCGCGTGAAGATCACCGCCTACGACTACCTGCGCTACGGCGCCGTCGAAGGCAAGGTGATGCTGGTGGCGGCCGATGCCGACCGAGACGCGGCCATTGCCAGCGGCGCGCCTTACTACCGCCTGCTGATCAGCATGTCGCAATCGCATGTGGGGCGCGAGGAGAACCGCATCACCGCCGGCATGGAGTCCGAAGTCGATCTGCGCGTGGGCACCGATCCGTTCATCTGGTACATCCTTCGTCCTGTGCTCAAGCTGCGGCGCGAAGCCTTCCGCGAGCCATGAAGGGAGAAACCTTGGCAGCCCGGCGCCGCATGGGCCCCGGTGTACTTTGCGCGGCGCTTTGCGCCAGCTTCGTGCTTCCTTCTACCGCCCTGGCGCAGGAAGAGCGGGCGCCGTCGCTCTCACTCGCACGCCGCCTTTCGACCCCGTCGATCGGCGCAGCGAGCTACGCCCAGCGCGTGAAGCAGGCGCTGATCGCGCTCTCCACCGAATACCCCGAGGTGCAGTCGGCCCAGGCCGCGGCCAACACCAGCGGCTTTGCCGTGGACCAGGCCAGGAAGGCCCGCTACCCGCGCTTCAAGGTCGGCACCTCGTCCGGCAACTACAACAGCGGCGCGGACAACGCCAAGACCCAGGGCTACACCGTGCTCACGGCCGAGGCGCGCGTGAGCCTGGTCGACGGCGGTGCCATGAATGCCGCGGTGCGGGCCGCCGAAGCGGGCAACCAGGCGGACGACGAGGCCGTGGCCACCACTTCGCAGAAGGTGGTGCTGGATGCGCTCACCGCCTACCTCCAGGTGCAGCGCTTCGACCTGAAGAAGCAGATCGCGCACAAGGCCACCGACGTGATGGCGGAGCTGTCCAGGGCGGAAGCCCGCCGCGTCGCGCTCGGCGTGTCGGGCGACAACGACCTCAACATGGCCGCCTCGCGGCGCGCACTCGTGGCGGCACGCGAATCCGACTTCGAGGCCCAGCGCGACGAAGCGCTCGCCAAGTTCCGCAACTACTTCAAGTTCACGCCCAACACCGAGTCGCTGCCCGTGCTCGCGGCGGCGCCGCAGTGGCGCATCAGTTCGCAGGAAGAGGCGCTGCGCCGCGCCGAGGCCCGCAGCACCGAGATCGCCGAAGCCCAGGGCCGCATCGACCGCGCCAGGGCCCTGGTCGACCAGCAGGATGCCAGCCTCTATCCGACGCTCGATGCCGTGGTCGTGAAAAGCAAGGACCCGCGCGGCGTCTCGCCGCAGGACCCGACGCGCGCCGCCTTCGAACTCAGCTGGAACTTCGGCAACGGCTTCGACCGGCAACTGCGATTGAAGTCCGCGCTGGCCGAGGTTGCCAACCAGGAAGCCAAGCTCGAGGGCGTGAAGAACAACCTGTTCGAACTCACCTCGGCGTCGTGGGCCCGCACGGTCTCGGGACGCGAGCGCGAGAAGCAGCTCATGGAGGCCGTCAGCACATCGGGCCAGGCCTTCCGCGGCCGCCGCCGGCTGATGGAGTTCGGCCGCGAGACCCTGCCCAACGTGCTCAATGCGCAGCTCGACTACTACACGCTGCTGTTCGACTATGTCGACGGTGTCTTCGACCTGCGCATCGCCGAGCTGCGCCTTGCACGCACCACCGGCGAACTGCGCATCGAGCCCGAAGCCGGCACCAGCTGGCTCGATCGCGTCTTCGGCCCGCCGAACCGCTCCATGCTCACCGAAGACGGCCTGCTCTCGGCGCTGTGCATTTCGAGCAACGCAGCCTGCCCGAACGAGCCCGTCGCCGAGCGCTCCCCGGCCGCCTCGACCGCCAACCCTCCGCTGCGCCGCACGCCCCGTCTGGCACCGCGTTAGGCAGGGGACGGCAAGCGCAGCGAAGCCCCTTCGTGAAACACCGAGGAACCGGCTCCGCCGGGCCTCAGGTGTTGCCCCCGGTAGGGGGAAGGAGAAGCGACACGAAGTGCGCGAAGCCTGGGGGCGAGCCTAGTCCTCTGGGATACCGGGTTCGCCGTCGAGGATCTGGTACTTGCGCATCTTTTCCCACAGCACCTTGCGGCTGATGCCCAGGTGCTGCGCGGTGTCCTGCCGCTTCCAGTCGTTGATCTCGAGCGCCGCGATGATGCGGTTGCGCTCGCCGCTGTTCCAGCCCTTGCGCTCGCCGTTGCCGTCGAGCGCGACACCGCCGCCGCCATTGCCATGCCGGTCGACCGAGATCGCCGGCGCCGGCGTGCCGCGTGTCAGCGCGATCGCGCGCTGGATCAGGTTCTGGTCCCAGCTGTGCAGTTGCCGCGCGATCACGCCCACGCGCTCCGCCAGGTTGCGCAGCTGCCGCACATTGCCGGGGAAATAGGTTTCGGCCACTGCATCGCTCAGCCAATGCGGCGTTTCGCCCAGCGTCTCGAGCTCGTCGCCGAGCACGTTGCTCAACAGCGCCTTGAAGATCGCGATCTTGTCGACCTCGCCGCGTTCTTCGAGGCTCGGCACATGCAGCTCGATCACGGCGAGCCGATAGAACAGGTCGGCGCGGAAGTCGCCGCTTGCCACCATCTCGCGCAGGTTGCGGTTGGTGGCCGCAACGAGCCGGAAGTCGACCCGGATCGGCGACGTCGCCCCCAGCCGCGTGACCGCGTTGTCTTCCAGCACGCGCAGCAGCTTGACCTGCTGATAGCGCGGCAGGTCGCCGATTTCGTCGAGGAACAGCGTGCCGCCGGTGGCCTGCTCGAAATAGCCCCGGTGCGCATGCACGGCGCCCGTGAACGAGCCCTTGGTGTGACCGAAGAACAGCGATTCGAACAGCCCGTCGGGAATCGCGCCGCAGTTCACCGCCACGAAGGCGCCCTTGCTGTAGTTCTGGTGCCCCAGGTGCAACTGCTGCGCGATGCGCTCCTTGCCCACGCCGGTCTCGCCGCGCACCAGCACGGGGTGGTTGCAGTCGGCAAAAGCGCCCACTTCGGCGAGCAGCGCCTGCATCGCTTCGGAGTGCGCCACCAGCACATCGGGCGCCTGCGGCGCCACGTCGCGCGCGCGCAGCTGCCGCACCAGCTTCGCGACCATCGTGCGCAGCTCGGCGCAGGTGAAGTCGTAGGGCAGCACGTGCAGGTATTCGGGCGGATAGGTGCGCGAATCGCGCTCGCGCGAACCCGCGGCCACCCAGATCACCGGCATGCCCTGCAGCAGCTCGGTGGCATGCGCGAGACCGCCGTTGTCGATGACGGTGACGCTGATGATCGCGACCGACGGGCGCAGCGCGACGCCCCGGTCCTGTTGTGGAGGAGGCAGGCCGTCGGCCCGGATCACCTCCACGTCGAAACTCGCCATGCACCGCGCGATGCGGTCGAGGATGTCGGCTTTGCCTTCCCAGACAAAGAGGTCGAGTTCGTCGAAGTTGGAGGAAGCAGGATTCATCGGAAGAGGCGTCAGTACACCAGCTTGGCGTTCTTGCAATTCAGTGAATGCAGGTGGACGTCGGTGCGGCCGAGCTCGAGGCCCAGTGTGTTGCCGAGCAGATTGGAAATGAGACCACCGACAGAGTCGAGGATAGGCTGCAGCAACTCAAGCAATGGGCCGAGGATAGTGGAGAGCAGAGGAGTGCCTTGGGCATCCCGGCTCAGGCCGAGCAAGTTGGACACCAGATCGACAAGTCCGTCGAGGAGGCCGCCAACGATGCCATTCTGTGCAGGGGACTGAAGCGATTCGATCAGCTTCGCGCGAATACATGAAGCTGAGGGTGAACCGAAGAGAGGTGTGCATCCTCCTGGCGGAAGTGCAGCAATCTTTCCGGCCCATTCTTCCGGCATTGGAATTGGGAGGAGATTTAAAAGCCCGGGCCTGTTCCAGGTCAGGTGGTCGGCATTGAGTAGTGTCTTGATGGCACTGACATTGGTGGAGCTGCCTGCGCGGGCAATGTAGTAGTCCGCGAGTTTTGCCGCGATCTCGGGGTTGGATGCCCTGTCTGCTGGCGTATCGTCGGAGCCGGTGTTGCCGCCCAGCAGTAGCTTGAGCAACTGGTCGAGTAACGCCGTGACGGTGCTGCCGATGTTCAGCGGATTGCGGCTTGTGGTTTTCGTCTCGCCGACCGAAAGCGTGATGTCCTCGTCATAGGGAAGGGCAGGAATGGCCACCTTGCCGTTCAGTAGGTTGATGCCGAGCAGCTTGACCAAGGGCATTGTCCCGAGGTCCGTCGTGCAGACGTCGGATTTCGACCAGAGCGCGGTTGGATTGATATTTCCGATACAAGCGTTGAGGATGGGCGCCTTGACGTGAATCGTCGCCTCCGGCGGTGCTGCGTCGCAATTGATGGCGTCCAGCCGACCGAACGCGTTCACCACGTCGATCGCCATAGGAAGATGGATCTCTGTGCCCAGAGCACCGAGCAATCCGCCCAAAACCGAGCCGCTGGAATTGATGTCGAGCGCAACGCGAACTTGCGAGTTGTAGGCCTTCGTACCGACGGGGCCAATGCCAATGGAGGGCGGCTCGATGATGCGCGACTGGAGGGTGACCCCAATCGGATTCACGCCGGTGTTCACATTCACTGCGTGACCGCTTGTGCTGATCCCCACCGCCGTTGTTACCAGATCGAGCGCGTCGACTTCCGCACTCAGCGCGGACGCAGAGGTAGGCGCAGTGATCTGGGCAAAGAGGCCGCGCACCGCACTGGTTGAATCGGTCCCGAGTGGCACCGGCAGCTTGTCCGCGCTCACGCCCGCGCTGAGCAGGGAATTCACGAGACTCGTGTTGGCCGACACTAGGCCAGCTTGCCCCGCGACGGTCGCGACGGCATTGAGCAACTGGCCCAGGGTGATTTTTTCCGCTGCCAGCAGCGCATTGAGGCCTCCGACCGTCAGGTCGGTGGTAACAGGAATTCCGAGCGCCGCGAGCAGTCCGCCCGGCGTGATTTTTACGCCGGCGAGGCCGGAGTAGCACCCGCCGCAGGATCCGGAAACATCGGCGCCTACAAACTTGAGAATCGAAATCAGTGGTGCATCCGAATTGATGTCGACGAGCTTCGACCCGACGCTGAACACGGCCAGTGGTTCGTCCTTCGCTGCGATCGCGCTGACGGTCACGGCACGCACCTCATTGCCAGGCAACGAGGGAAATAGAAGCGGGGGGCGACCAATTATGGTGACGGAGAGCGCATTGATCTCGTCTGTGCCACTCAAGGTGGTACTGAAATGCGACCCCGTCGTGTATTTCGTGGGATTCCAGACGCCGCAGGTTGCAGTGAGTTCGTATTGCGAGGCGAGGAATGGCAGGTTCCGTGCCGCATTCGCCGAAGCTGCTGTCGTCGCCCCGCCGCACTCGGTGGGGCTGAGAACCTGGGCGCCCGCGAGCGCTGCGAGGTCGGCCGCCTTCTGGAGCTCTCGTTTCATATAGAACAGGTAGCCAAGTTCGGTACCCACAAGAACGACGACGAGCAGGCTGAGGGCGATTGCCGCATTGATGACGACCGAGCCAGTTTGCCGCCGGGCTGGTCCTCGATTGGATGGCTGCATTGTTCTGTCCCTGTCTATCTGGTAGCCGTAGCCTTGCCGGTCAGCTTCTCAGGCAACAAGCTCGAGGTAAGTGCGAGCGGCGGAAACAACGGATTGGCGCGATAGGGATAGGTCACCCTCACTTCGATTTCATCGGGCAGCAGGTTGACCACGGGTAGGGTCTTCATCTCTGCCCGAAGCCAGGCTTCCTTGGAGGAAAATGTTCCACCTGCGGCGGCCGGGGTAATCAACGACAGGGCCAACGAACGATAGATCGCTGTCCGGGCATTCGCTTGCAGGTCGGTAGCGGAGATGGTGCCGCCTGCGAGTTGAGCCGCTCTCGCTCCATCCTCCGCCGCTCGGGAAACTGCCTGCTGGACGTAGAGCACAGCGCTGAATGTCACGAAGCCATAGATGCCCAGGAAGAGAACACTGAAGACGAGTGCGAACTCGATGGCGGCGACCCCTCTCTGCAGGCGAGGATTCACGCGTTTCGGTTGTCGGAGGCCGGATTTCATAACGACCTCCCATCGAGCAGCATGCTGGCCTTGCCTACGATCCGGTCGGGCACGGCAAAGCTGGGGAAAGCGGGGAACAGCGCTTCTATGCCACTGACCGTGACCGTGACGACCATCTGGCAACGGTTGCTCCAGGCCGGCCCGCAGGCAGGCGCGGCTTGCTGGCAGTCATCCTCTCCGGCAATGCAGATGTTTGCCGCGACTTCCAGATTTGCTTTCAGAGATGCAGGCAACCAGCCAGAGCGATCGATCGCCACACCGCTGGCTGTGGTTTTTCTTTTGTTCAGCTCACTTTGATAGCGCAGACCGGCGCGGGCACCGTCTTCCGCTGCGTTCTGCAGGCTCATGCGCATCGTCAACAAGAAGCCGTAGCAGATGACGGCATAGAGCAGCGCAAAGACGATCAGGAACACAAATGCAAACTCGATCGCATACACGCCGCGCTGGGCGCGACCGGGCTTTGCGTGAGTGCGTATGTCCATCGCGGTTCTCTTTGCGTGGCGAGGATCGGCTCGTCGCTTACCGAGACCCGGAAGAAGAACCGCCAGCACCGCCGTTGGACTTCATCACCGTCGAACGAAGCTGCTCGGGAATCGCATGCTCGAAGCTCTTGACGTAGCGCTCATAGCTCCGGTTGGCAACGCTTCCAGCGATGGGCCGGGGTGTGGGCGATGCAATCTCTCCGCTGCGTTGCCAGGCAAGCAGGTTTTGTGTCGCATCACCCAGCAGCAGTGGTGGTGGGTCGAATTCTTCGGACTCGGCCATCTGCTTCTCTGCGGCTTGATTCTGTGCAGGCCGATCAGCGGGGGCGGCGGGTGCTGTTGCGGCCTTGGCTGTTGGGGCAGCCATTGGCGTCGCAATGGCCTTCGCTTCATCTGATTTGGCCGTATTCGCTTGCGCGAAGGCGCTCGTTGCCATGAAGAGAAGTGCAGCGGCCAAGACTGCACGAACGGGCAGCGTGGCAATCCGTTCGGTGGATTCGTGGTTCATTGTGTGCCTCGTGAGGTCGAGTTCGGAGAGAAGGGCGCTTCCGCGGCCGACGCCGTCGGATTCGTCTGGCTCGCAGTCCGCATGCCGCCCACGCTTGACCATCGCGACGGTTTGAGCGCCAGGGGCGCAACAATGGGTTCACCGCGAATTGACGCGGATGTCGTGGCAGCGACGGGTGCAGCAGCCAGTCCGCCCGGTGCACGCATCTGCAGCGCCGCTTCACGCACGGCCAGGCGTGTTGTTGCGGACATGCGGTTCGCATCCATCAGCGCTGTTGCCTGATCCCGCTGGTTGGTGACTTCCAGATAGAGCGCGAGATTGGCTTGCGCTTGCGTGCTGTCGGGTCGCAACTGCATGGCCTGCATCAGCGGCAGTCGTGCCTCCTCGATCTGGCCGGCGCGCAAGTGCGCGTAGCCCAGGTCGCTCAGCAGGAGCGCATCGGTGGGTGTCCGGCGCTGCGCCTGCGCAAGCAGCTGCACTGCCTCGGCGTAGTTGCCGCGCGTGCCCGCCAGCAGGCCCAGTCCGCGGTAACCGGCGCTCGCCAGCGGCGTGCCCAGCAGGCGCTTGTAGGCGGCTTCGGCGGGAGCAGCCTGCCCTGTCTGGCGCAACGCTTCGGCACGCGTGCGCGTGGATTCGGGCGAGACACCCCAGCGCTGTTCAAGCGCGTCGATGTGCGCGAGCGATGCAAACCACAGGTCCTCCTTCTGCATCTGTTCGACCAGCTTGAGGTACGTCGCCTGGGTGTCTACGTTCGCCCCCGCCTTCGTGTCCGCGGCCGCTTCGGCGGCCATGCGCTGTTGCGCATCGGCGCTGGCGGCGTACTGGTCCTTGAGGCCTGCGCAGCCGGTGACGAGGAGGGCCGCGGCGGCTGCAGAGCCGAAAGCCAGCATGCAGCGGTGAGCAGGACGCGAGCTCGCGTGAAGGTCGATTGGTTTCATTTGGCAGCGGCTCCCAGTGAGCGGAAGATTGCAAGGAAGGCCGGTCCTGCCGTGACGATGACCAGCGCCGGCAGCAGCGTGGTCACCATGACGGCGGTCATCTTCACGGTGATCTTTCCGATTCGTTCCTTCATTTCAGAACGCCGGTGTTCGCGCAGCCGGTCGCTGAAGATGCGCAACGGTTCCTGCACGGCGCCGCCGTGTCTGTCGACCTGCACCAGCAGGGACACGAGCCCGCGGAGGTTCTCGTTCTTGTGCAGGGTCGCGAGGCGCTGCAGCGAATGCTCGCGGCTGCGGCCACGGCTGTACTGGTTGTTGGCAAAGGTCAGCTCGTAGCCGAGCACGCGCAGCACATGCGAGAAGTCGCTGGCCATGATCTGCAGGCTCTGGTCCAGGCTCAGCCCGACGCCTTGGAGAAGGCGCAGCAAGTCGATGAACAGCGGGAGCTCCTGGTTCACCCGCTCGCGGCGTTTGGCCGCAAAGCGGCCCAGCGTCCATTTCGGTGCCATGAAGCCTATGACGAACGCGGCCGCCAGCACGATGATGACGGTGCGCTGCGGATGGCCCGCGCTCCACAGAACGTAGGCGAGAAATGGAAGAAGGAATGCAAGAAGGATGCGAGCCACCAGGAAAACCAATTGCGCCCGCTTCGAGGGAAGGCCGCACTGGTCGATGAGGTTGCGGTCTTCGTTTGCCACGAGCGCCCGGCCAATCCGCGAATCGAGCCAGTGGAACGGCAATTCGATGTCCGGCTTTGCCGGGGCGTTCAGCTCTTCGGTCGAATCGACGGAGGCCTTCGAATCGCGCGGAGCCGTCACGACCTGCTGGATGGCGCGGTCGATGACTTTTCCGCTGCGCGTGCGTCGCAATTCGGCCGCAATGAGTGCGCCAGCACCGGCCATCAGGCCCAAGGCCAACAACGCCAGACTGAAGATCGCCAGTTGATCGGGGGTGACGGTCATGCCAGTTTCGCCAACCGGTAGAGGAGCGCCGCACCGAACAGTTGAAAGCCGGCGGCAGAGAGGACCATCATGCGGCCGGTCCCATCGTTCCACATTCCCATGAAATAGCCGGGATTGGTCAGGATGAAGAAGGCGCCCACGCTCACGGGCAACAACCCGAGGATCCAGGCGGAAAGCCGGGTTTCCGACGACATGGCGAGCAGCTCGTGCTCGGCTTGCTCGCGATCGCGCATGAAGTTGCCTACGCGCTCCAAGAGCAGATCGGAGCGTCCGCCATAACGCACACCCAGGCCGAGGATGGAGGCCAGCAGGTACATCTCCTCGATGCGGACATTGCTGGCTGTCTGGTGCAGGGCGCGGTCCAGGTCCATGCCTGCGCGCACCAGCGATGCCGAGCGTTCCAGTTGGCCGCGCAACGGAGCCTCCGTGGTGGCAATCGCAAGCTGGAATGCCGCCTGCGTGGAATTGCCGATGGTGATCAGTCGCACCATCGCGTCGATGTAGGTGGGCAACTGGCCGATCAGCTTGCGGCGGAACTTCTGCAATCGCAGCCAGACGGCGAAGACTGCAAGGAGCGCCAACAGGGTGAGCGCACTCGACGCCGCAATCCAACCGCCGAACAGGCCGGCGAGCGCGCTCAGGACCACGATGGCGGCCAGGCCCAACGCGGCAGCGCGCGGCTCGATCACGCCTGTCAGCCAGCCGGGCAAGATTTTTTCAAGAAGCCCGGTGGGTGCGACAGCTGCGGCGCTTGCGTCGGTGTCGAGCCATGGGTCCGTGGTCACGCCCGTCACAAGACCGTCGCTGGGCAGATCCCGCAAAGGTATTGGCAGCGGCGCCGCAGCGGCTGTGCTGGCCAGGATCTGCTGGTTCAGATGCCGCCCCGCCGCCTGCCGTGTCTGGCGCCCCTTTGCCCATTGCCACAGCAGCAGCCCCGCGGCTGCAAGCAGCAGCGCGATGCAGGCCACCGTCAGCAGGACTTCACGCACGGTTGTCTCCCTGCTGCGCGCGTGCCAGCGACTGGCGGAAGCGCGTGATCTTGGGCGAATGCGGCGCAATGCCGAGCGATACCCAGCGGTCGCGCTCCTCGCCGTCGGGCGAGACGATCGGTTCGTAGCGGTAGAGCTCCTGCATCGCGACCACGTTGTCGTTGACGCCGGTGACTTCACTGAGCGAGAGAATGCGGCGCTGGCCGCTCGAAAGGCGGCCGATCTGCACGATGAAGTCGATGGCATTGGCGATCTGCCGGCGCAGGCTCACTTCGCTGCCCTGGTAGCCGGCGAAGCCCGCGAGCATTTCGAGCCGGTAGAGGCATTCGCGCGGCGAGCTCGCGTGGATGGTGCCCATCGAACCTTCGTGGCCCGTGTTCATCGCCTGCATCATCTCGATCACTTCGGCGCCGCGCACTTCGCCCACGATGATCCGGTCGGGCCGCATGCGCAGGCTGTTGCGCAGCAGGTCGCGGATCGAGACCACGCCCGTGCCGTCGAACCCACCGGGGCGGCTTTCGAGCCGGACGACGTGGCTGGTGCCGAGCGAAAGCTCCGCCGTGTCTTCGATGGTGATGACGCGCTCGCGCGCGGGAATGAAGGTTGCGAGCGCATTGAGCAGCGAGGTCTTGCCCGAGCTGGTGCCGCCGCTGACGAGGATGTTGCAGCGCGCACGCACGGCAATCTCCAGCAACTGCGCCATGCCTGCGTCGAAGGTGCCGAGCTTCACCAGGTCGGCCGGCGTGAGCGGCTCCTTGCGGAACTTTCGGATCGATACCGAGAGCCCGTCGATCGCCAGCGGCTCGATGATCACGTTGATGCGGCCGCCATCCGGCAGGCGCGCATCGACCATCGGATTGGATTCGTCCAGCCGCCGGCCGAGCGGCGCGAGGATGCGGCGCACGATGCGCATCACATGCTCCGCATCGGCAAAGCGCACGGTCTCGCGCTCCAGCATGCCGTGGCGCGACACGTACACGTTCTGGTAGCCGTTGATCAGGATGTCTTCGACGGCGGGATCGTTGAGCAGGTCTTCCAGCGGCCCGAAGCCTGCAAGCTCCTTGGTCAGCGCATCGGAGATGAGCTGCATCTCCCGGTCGTTGATCGGCACGCGCCGCAGGCGCACGAAGCTGTCGACCTCCAGCTCGACGAACTGCTGGATCGAGGCGCGCGACCAGCGGCCGAACTCCGCTCCGAGCTCTTCGATGCGGCTCAGCAGATGGTCGTGCGTCCAGCTCTTGATGTCCTGGAACTGCTGGGAATTGATGAACGCCTGGTCGTCGTCGGCGAATTCGAGATCGTTGGACATGGGGCGGTTCAACCTTGGCTAGAGCTTTTCCAGAAACCGGCAACTTGCGACATTCGCGCCACCCAGCTGGATTCCTTGGCCGGCGGCTGGCCCGCATCGGCCATGTATTCCTGGTTCAGCCCGCGTGCGAGGCCGGCTACGGCTTGCGAATACGCGTCGTTGCGCGCGGTGCGCACCAGCATTTCGCCGCGGCTCGCCGCAGCCAGAAGTTGCGTGCTGCGCGCCGGCAGCACATGGTGCAGCGGCAGTTCGAGCCGTTCGGCAATGTCCTTGGCCGGCAGCCCGACGTGGCCGTCGAACTTGTTGACCACCAGCGACAGCCGATCGGTATCGACGCCGCGGGTGCGCAGTTCCTTGAGCATGTTTGCCGTGGAGACGATCGCGCCGATGCTTTGGTCACACACAACCCAGCTGCGCTGGGCTGCCTTCACGGTCTGTGCGACGAAATCGAGGGTCGAGAAACCGCCCAGGTCGGCGATCTGGAAATCGTAGAAGTCGCCGAGCCGCTTGATCAGCGCCACCGAATCCGCATGCGAGATCTCGCGCACTTGCGCGAGGCTCGCGGGCAGCGGCAGCACGGCAACGCCGCTCGTGTGGTGGGCCAGTGCGGTGTGCAGCAGCGTCTGGTCGAGGCGGCGCAGGTTGCGCACGCCATCGACAAAGCTGAAGCTGCTTTGCGTGTCGAGATACAGAAGACCGTCGCGGGCCGGCAGCCCGAGATCGAGCAATGCCACGCCGCGGCGCGTGTTGCGGCCATGAGGGGGCGTGGTTGCCTGGGACGGTTGGTCGTTGAGCATCAGCGACAGGCTGGTCGCGAGCGTGGTCACGCCGATGCCCGGTCGGGCGCCGAGCAGTGCGAGCGTGCATCCGCGGGCGCGGCTCTGCAGGCTGCTGTGACGATCGAGCAGTTTGCGCAGCGTGTTGATCGCATCCGTTGGCGGTGCGCTCATGTCCACGAAATCGTCCACGCCGGCACGCAATGCGGCGAGCATGGAAGCCGGCTCGACCGACACGCCCGTCGCCAGCACCGGCAGCGTCGGCCACTCGCGCTTGAGGCGCTGGTGAAGTTCGCTGGCCGCGGTGGCATGGTCGCCCGAGAAATCGAGAAAGACCGCCGCCGGACCGAGCAGGGCGATGCGCTCGTCGATCGACTTGGCCTCGGGCGGAAGAATCACCACCGTGCCCAGCCGGCCGAGCGCATCGGTCAGCCATGTGATGTGGCTGCTGTTCGGCGATGCGAAGAGATAGGTCTCGGCACCGGTCTCAGGGAGGCTGTCGCGTGGAGCGTTCATGGCATCGGTCCCCGGCTTTGTGTAGCTTGTTTCCGTCAACGCGAGAAACCCGGGACCGTCGTGCCTGAAGCCGGCCCCAGCAGATGCGCGCGCCACACGGGGCCGTCGCGTTGTTCGGCACCACCGGGGAGGTACGGACCGAGATCCGTGCCGCGCGCGATCGGTTTCACCAGGTGCGGCGTGACGAGGATCACCAGTTCCTTCTCGCTCATCTGGTATTTGTTCTGCTTGAAGAAGGCTCCGAGCACCGGGATGTCGCCGAGCAGCGGAACCTTGTCGGCGTTGGAGGTCGTGGTGCGGCTCACGAGGCCGCCGATGATGAAGCTCTCGCCGTCGCCGAGTTCCACCGTGGTGTCGGCGCGTCGCGTGCTGATGGCGGGCACGGCGACACCGCCGATGCTGAGCGAGTTGGTGTAGTCCAGGTCGCTGGCCTCGGGTGCCACCTTGAGCACGATGCGGTCGTTCGACAGCACGGTGGGCGTGAGCGTGAGGCCGATGCCGAAGGGCTTGTATTCGATGCTCGTGGTGCCCAGGCCCTGGGGCGCGGGCACGGGCAGTTCGCCGCCGGCCAGGAAGCTCGCGCTCTGGCCCGACAGCGCCACCAGCGTCGGTTCGGCAAGCACGCGGGCCATGCCATTGCCTTCGAGGAAGCCGACATTCAGGCCGATGCCGGCCTTGCCGAAATTGAACAGGAGGCTGAAGGCCTGCGCGAGCGGATTGTTGTATTCGCCGCTGATCGCGCCGTTGGGAGCGAACGACGCCGAGCGCAGCGATGAGGGCGTGAAGACCCCGAAGCTGAAGCCGTTGGAATTGGCGCGGGTGCTGAAGATGTTGAGGCCGGCCTGCTTGAGCACGCTGCGGTTGAACTCGACGATCTTGACCTCGACCTGCACGGTGTTGCTTCGCACATTGACGACGGAGCGGTCGATCAACGCCGATTTTTCTCCGCCGGCCGACATGGCCGCATCGCGCGCCTCCTGGTGTGCGTCCATGCTGTTGAGCGAACCGTTGAGCGTGGAGGTGCGGCGCCGGACTTCGAGCGCATAGACCGTCGCGGCCGACTGGCCTTTTTCCCAGACCATGAGCGTGGTCCGGCCCRCTGCCTTGCCGGTGACGATGAGGCGCGCGGCCGGCGAGTTGGGCGATTGGCGGGTGAGCGCAACACCCGCCACCGTCTCGTCGGCGATGGCCATGCGCTCGATGCCTTTGCCGATCAGCAGCTCCTTTTGCGTGCCTGCATCAAGGCGCAATTGGAGCGCAGGGCGTGAGGACGTCGCCTCTGCTGCATCGGCCGCTGCGGACGCCACAGGCCAGACGCCCGGCGCCAGCAGGCACAGCACTGCGAGTGTTGGACGCAGGGGACGTGCCGGGCCGGTTGTTTTCGCGCGGAAGGCGATCGTCATGGTGTTCGTTTCCTGCGTGGCGTGCATGGGCTTGCCACTTGTTGCTGATCAGTAATTGATGGTTTCGGTGCGGTCGCCGCGGATGACCTCGACCTGAAGCCCGCCACGGGAATCGCCGGTGCGAGCCGTCGGAGTCCGCACGGCAGCGACGGTCGGCGCGCGCGAGGCGCCCGGCTTGCCGCCGGTCACGAAATCTGCCGTGGTGACGCCGGCCTGCGCGCGGTCCAGACCTTCGAGTTGCGGGCGACGCGGTTCGCCGGCTTTCGGCGGAGGCGGTTGCAGGGCGGCGGGCAACTCGGCAAAAAGCTTCGGATCGGGTTCCGACATGTCGGCGGGGTTGCGCAGCGCCAGCAGCAAACGGCCGCTGTTCTCGGCGAGCGTGAGCCTGTTGATATCGTCCACCGGCACTGCGAGCACAGCGGTCCGGGCTGGTTCGGCGCGCTGGGCCTGCTGTGCTGCGCCGTTCTTGTCCATCCCGGAAGGCAGGCCATCGACGGAGGCGCTGCCGTAGGCCAGCACGCGCTTGCGCGACAGGAGCAGGCGCGCCTGGCTGCGGTCGATGTCCTTGCCGTCGGCCTTGAGCATCAGGAAGACATCGACGAAGTCGCCGGGCCGGACCTTGTTGCCCACACCCATGGTCTCGTCGGTCTTGATGGCGACCGCACGCTCGCCTTCGGTGACGCGCAGGGCCAGACCGGAAGCGAGCTGGCCTTCGAGAAGCGGCGTGCCTTCGCCCAGGTCAATCACGGGCACACGCCCAGCGAGCGGTGCGGTGTCCCGGAAGGCACCCACAGGGTTGATCGTCAGGCGTTCGATGCGCAGCGCGTCGGCCGGAATCGCCTGGCCCGCGGGCAGCGGCTTGGCCGCCACGACCACGGGGAAGGTCTGCGCCTGGGCGGCCTTGCCGGGACCGGCGACTGCGGGGGCGACCGCAATGGGCGGTGGGGGCTGGCGGCTGAGCATCCATGCATAGCCGCCGAGCGCGAGCGCCAGGAGCACGAGGACGGCAGCGATGATTTTGGTGAGATTGATCATGGGCGGCGTGTCGAGGGAGAAGCAATTCAAGAGCTATCGATGAACAGCCCGTGGTGGCGGGGCGGCTAGCCGCCCTGTCGACCCCAAACCATCCACACCGCGGCGCCCAGCGCGAGATAGGCCGCATAGGGAACAAAGCGAACCCGGGTCGGCGATGGGTTGCCATCTGCCGGGGACGGTGGCCCGAAAAGCACGAGCGAAAGCCGGGGGGAAACAGGCCAGCGCTGAAGAATCAGCCAGAGCGCGGTATGCAGGCCGGCAAGGAAGCTGCCGATGAGCCAGACGGGGAGCAGTGCCGAAAGGCCGACCCACAGTCCAAGCGCTCCGGCGAATTTCACGTCGCCGGCTCCCATGACCCCGAAAGCGTAGAAAAGCAGAAGGAAGCCAAAACCCAGTCCCGCACTGAGCAGGGCGGCCGTCCAGTCGTGCTCGACGGGCCCCGCCCCCAATGCCAGTGCCGCGAGAGCCAGGGAGGCGCCTGCGAGCACGAGCCAATTGGGGACGCGGCGTTGCCTGAAGTCATAAGCGGCAATGAAAAGCAACCACATCAAATACGCTGATGTCATTGCTTGCGCCGGCACTTTATGCAGCGGCGGTTGCGAGGGATGATTTGATGCTGTTCCAAATGCTTTCCAGGCTGGCACCTATTCCGCCAGTGCCGGTGATGGCCGTAATCATCACAACCGAAATCAACCCCGCAATAATTCCATATTCAATTGCAGTAGCACCTTCTTCATCGCGCAGAAAACGAGCAATAGAACTGAGCATGATTTAACCCTTTAAGGTAGTGTTAACAAAGGCTTGCAACGTGGATGTTATACAGCGTAACTCCGTGTATCAACAAGAGAAACCCGAGGAGATGAGGTCCTTGGTGTGCTAGTGCGAAAGAGATAGCAGGATGCCGGCCAGCCCCCTGCCACCCGGGCCCAGGTCGCCCTGGTCAGGTCTGTTTGCAATCGCGAGATAGATTCTTCCCTCTGTAAACCGCGTCGAACCTCCCATGAAGATGGGAGGGGGTGTTACGGGGGCTCGTAACGCGCGGAAAGGGAGTGTTACGGGAACGTAGGCGTTACGTGTTACGTGACACGGATACTCCGAGGCGAGTTGTAACAGCGAAGAAAGGTACCCTGCGTGCGCAATAAATCACGAATTCAGGGTGGTGACCTCGTCACCGAGAGGGCATCAGCCCAGGATTTC
Source organism: Variovorax sp. P4_B10 (assembly GCF_056402375.1). Lineage (NCBI taxonomy): Bacteria > Pseudomonadati > Pseudomonadota > Betaproteobacteria > Burkholderiales > Comamonadaceae > Variovorax > Variovorax sp. P4_B10. The sequence goes on from NZ_JBFUHN010000009.1 coordinate 45,906, forward strand.
TTCGTGGAAGAGCTTCCACTCGCTGCCTTGGCGCAGCCAGTACTGGCGCCGTGTGCGCCCGCTCTTCTCGCCTTCGAAGACTTCTCCGAAGGTGGCGACCATGGTGTCGTCGCCGTCGCGCCAATGCAGGTACGACATGTCCTTGAATTGCACGCGCTTGCCCTGCGCGTATTCCACTTCGTCGCGGGGCGCGGAAATACCGTCGATCGGTTTTTTGCTGTTGCGCTGGAAATCGGGCAAATAGAATTTCTTCAATTGCGCTTCATTGCCGCTGGCTCTCGTATCTTTCCAGGCGGTCATTGCACTGGTAAATGTCTGGGCTTCTTTTTCGGCCTGCGGCTGCGAAATCCATTGCAGGCTGCGCGCGGTGACCACCGGCGTGGCGCCGATCTGCACCTTGCGCAGCAGCTGCTTCAGGTCGGGGTTGGCCATGACCACGCAGCCGTCGCTGGCCAGCGGCGCCCGCGCGAACTGCTGGGGCGGGGTGCCGTGCAGCCAGATGCCACCGCCGGTCTTGCCGCGCCGCACGTCGTACGGGTTGGGGTAGTTGATGGGCAGGGCGCCCGCGCCGTAGAAATCCTTCAGCGACTTCGGATCGAGGCTGCTGGTGATGTAGTACACGCCCAGCGGGGTGCGCGCATCGCCCTCGGTGACCTTGTCGGTGCCCGACTTGCCGACCGAGATGTAGTAGTCGGCCACCAGCTTCAGGCCCTTGTCGGAGTTCTCGAGCAGGTACAGGCGCGAGCGCGAGGCGTCGACGGCAATGGCGTAGCGGCTGCGGGTCGAGAGCGAAAGGAACTGCGAGGGCACGGCGCCCGCGGGGGGCCTGTCGCGCAGGGCCTGCAGGCGGCGGCGCGATTCCTCGTGCAGTTCGGCCATGGCCGGATTGCCGCGCAGCCGCGCGATGCCTGCCGTGTCGGGGAGGGCGTTGGTCGGCGGCACCTGCGCCGCGAGCAGGTCGCCGTAAACGAGCTGCGCGAGCTGGAAGTTCGGATAGTCCCGCACGAGGTCGCGGGCCTTGGCCAGCGCGGGGCGGGCCTGGCCGCGGCCAAACAGTTCGTAGACCGAAATCAGGCGGGCTTCGGCGCTGCTGGCTTCCTGGATGGAGGCTGCAGATGCCGCCTTGTGCGCGGGCTTGGCAGCGGCAGCGGCGGTTCGGGTCTTCGCCGGCAAGGCTTTCCTGCCCTGGGCATGGGTCTTGCCGGCCTTGGCGCTGCTGGCGGTTTTTGCGCTGCCCGGCTTGTTCGATGCGTAGGCGGCAGCGGGTGCCGCTAGCACCAGCGCCGATGCGGTCATCAGCGCTGCGAGCATGTGCCCGCTCCGGCGGAACGGGGGATTCTGAAGCCGGCCGCGCCGGACGATGTCTGCCACTAGCCGCCGACGCTTTCCTTGCGAATGTGCCATTGAGTGCCGCTGCGCTGCATGTCCAGCGTCTTCCGGCTCGAGATGTTGAGGTTGTCCGCGCGGTAGACCTGGCGGAACCTGGCCGTGGCGTTCTGTCCGTCGACCTTGATCACGAGGTTCTCGATGTTCACGCTGATGCTCGACTTGCCGGCGATGCGGGCGCGGCGGTCTTCTTCCCAGCTCTTGCGGCTCTGTCCGCCGCCCGGGACGAAGTCGGCGCCGTAGGCGGCGAAGTAGCGGTCCATGTCCTGGCCGGCCCAGGCCGAAGCCCAGCCGCGAACGGCCGATTCCACCTCGGCGGTGGAGGCGGGGGCCGGCGCAGCGGCGGTTGCCGGCGCCGGGGCTGGCGCCGCTTCAGGCGCCTTGGCCGGAACGGCGACAGGTGCGGGCGCAGCGGCCACCTTGGCGGGGGCGGGTGCAGGTGCCGGCGTGGGAGCTGGCGCCTTCGCAATGGGTGCCGCTGCGACCGGTGCCGTGGGCTTGGCGCCCGGCGGCGTCGGTGTGAAAAGGGTGCGGATCACGGCCAGCTTGGGCTGCACCGCAGTGTTGTTCTGGTCGAGCTGCAGTGCCTTGCTGTAGGCCTGGCTGGCCAGCCGCGCGTACACGTCGCCGAGGTTTTCCTGGGCGGTGGCGTAGCTCGGGTTGGTGCGGATCGCGCTTTCCAGCGCGCTGCGTGCCTTGTCGAACTGGTTCTGGCTCGCGTAGATCACCGCGAGGTTGTTGTACGGCTCGGGCAACTCGGGGGCATCCTGCGTGAGTTGCGTGAAGGCGGCGATGGCCTCGGTGCGCTTGCCGGTGTCGAGCTGGATCACGCCCTTGAGGAAGCGCATCTGCGGATCGCGCGGCTTGTCCTTCAGGAAGGCATCGGCCTTCGTCAGGGCCTCGTCCAGCTTGCCGGCCTGCATGAGGCGGTCGACTTCATCGTGCTCGGTGGCGGCCAGTGCCGGAAGCGCCACGCCGCAGGCCGCAACGGCCAGGAGCAGGGCTCGCACGGTGGGGGAGAAGCTGAAACGGGCACGAGGCCGGGGGCTCTTGGGCATTGCGGACGAGGCCTCGTAGGGGTGGGTGATGCGGCAGGGATTGTAAATGGGGGCGTAACCTTCCGACACGAAAAGCAGGCCCGCGCAGTACAGTGCCGCGGTGGACCGCCTTCAAAGCATTGAAACTTTCGTTCGTGTCGCGCAGACCCAGAGTTTTGCGGAGGCGGCGCGCCAGTTGCGGGTGGCCAATTCGGTGGTCACGACGCGCGTCAAGCAGCTGGAAGAGTTTCTCGGCGCACCGCTGTTCCATCGCAGCACTCGCGTGGTCCGGCTCAGCGACATGGGCCAGGCCTTCCTGCGCGACTGCACCGAACTGGTGGGCCGCGCCAATGACATCGTCGACCAGATGCGCGACGCACGCGGCACGCCCTCGGGCACGTTGCGCGTCCATGCGTTGACGGGCATGGTGCTCGGCCATTTCGCCTCGCTGCTGCACGAGTTCCACACCACCTACCCGGACATCCGCCTCGAGCTGATCGTGAGCGATGCGGTGGTCGACCCGGTCAAGGCCGGCGTCGATTGCGCGTTGCAGATCTTTCCCGCGGCCTCGCAGGAGCTGGTGTCGCGGCCGTTGTTTCCGGTGCGGCGGCTGCTTTGCGCCACGCCCGCCTACCTCGAAGCGCACGGCACGCCGGCCACGCCGCGCGAGCTGCATCGCCACAAGCTGGGCCTGTACTCGGGCTATCCCACGCGCGACCGCTGGACCTTTCATCACAAGGGTGAGCAGACCACGATCTATCTCGCGGCCGCGCTCTTGACCAACAGCGTGCATCTGCTGCGCGAATATGCGCTGGAGCATGCGGGCATCGTCTGCCTGCCGACGCTGGTGGCGGGCGATGCCATTGCGAGCGGCGAATTGCGCGTGGTGCTCGCCGAGCACCAGCTGTCGTCGTTCTCGCTGAGTGCGGTGTACGCGGGCACCTCGCGCAATGCGCTCAAGCTGCGACTCTTCATCGAGCACATCGCCACGCGATTCACGCGCGTGCCGCCCTGGGACGCCACGCTGATCGAGCGCGGAATGATCCCGGCGGAGCTGATCGAATAATGCTCGAACACGGCCGCGCGAGCGGGTAAACCCCAGCGATTATTCGGAGACTCCGAACAATCCTCTTCCAAACTGCTCCCTACCGGCGGCGTCGGTTGGCTCCTAGAGTTCACTCATCACAGGAGACAAGCCATGACAGCCACCACTGCGACCGCCTACAAGACCCGCTTCGGTTCACTCAAGCACTTCGAGAAGGGTCACGTCGAGCCCATCGCCGACGACGTGCGCCACTACGCGTTTTCCAACTGCTTCGAGATCGCGAGCATCAGCAAGCCGTACGAGAAGGTCGTGTTCGGGCAGAACCAGATCTACGTGCTCGAGGCGCTGCGCGCCGAGGGCACCTCGCCGTGGTTCACCTGCGCGCACGACGAATTCGCGCTCGTGATGGACGGTGATGTCGAGGTGCACCTCGTGCAGCTCGACGCCGGCCAGACGGTGGCTGACAAGGAGAAGAACGGCGCCGTCCTCGTGAAGGGCGAACCCAAGGGCAAGAAGATGGGCTGGATGAAGCTCTCGCGCGGCCACCAGGGCCTGCTGCCGAAGAACACCGCCTACCAATTCCGAAGCGCCGGCGATCCGGGCGTGATCGTGCTGCAGAGCTGCAAGGGCGATCTCTCGGTCGAGAAGTGGGCCGACATCTGCCAGTCGCATTGAACGCACACCCATCCAGGAGCCACACACCATGAACGCACCCGCTGAACTCGCCAAGGTGATCGCGTCGCAGCCCGACGCCACGCTCGGCTACAAGGACTTCTCGCTCGGCACTTTCAGCTTTCGCCGCGACGAGTATTTCGTTCACATCGGCTGGAAGACCCGCGACGGTCGCCCCATGAGCCACACCATGGATGCCGGCAGCTACCTGCGCGCGCTGATGCGCGACGTGGCCTGGGGCTTCTTCTACGGCTGGGTCAACTTCGACGATGTGGTCGGCACCGTCAACCACTACGAGTCGGTCGACCTCTACGCCGGCAGCTTCAACGGCACGATGAAGGACGCGGGCATCGACCTGCTCGAGAACTTCCCGACCGCGCAGATCCGCGCCACCTTCGAGGCCATGCTCGACGACTGGACCAACGAGGCCTTCGACCCTTTTGCCGCGCCGCAGGAAACCGGCTCGCCCTACGGCCGCAAGAAGGGCAACAACACCGCCAAGATCACCAGGGCGCGCGAACTGGCCAAGCGCTGCGTGGGCCTGAAGGGCGACCTCGACCTGCGCAGCGACGCACGCGGCGCGCCGGTCAATCGCGCCTTTGCCGACGTGCCGCAGGCCGAGCCCGAACTGCACCCCGAGCCCGGCTTCGAGAACGAGGTGCATGCCTTCAACCTCTTCGGCTTTTTGAGCCGCTCGCAGGTGACCTGGAACCCGAGCTTCACCTCGGTGGTGAAGCACAGCTACATGTGCCCGACGACCGAGGAGCACATCCTGCCGATCATCCACGGCAACGACCGCGTCGAGTGGTTCTTCCAGATGACCGACGAGATCCACTGGGACTGCGGCGACAAGAACACCGGCCGTCCCATGGCCCGCGTGATCATGAAGGCCGGCGACATGGCCGCCATGCCCGCCTACTGCCGCCACCAGGGCTTCAGCCCCAAGCGCTCGATGCTGCTGGTGTGGGAGAACGGTTCGCCGAGCCTGGTGTACGAGATCCAGAAGGGCGAGAGCCCGGAGATTCCGGTCGAGTTCTGAATGGCTCCCTCTCCCGCGAGCGGGAGAGGGCTGGGGTGAGGGTGGTGTTCGTGCCACCGCCGCCCCCTCACCCCAACCCTCTCCCCAAGGGGAGAGGGAGGAATGCAAAAACATGAAGCCCACTGACATTGCCGCCGCGGCAGGCCTGCGCACGCCCATCCGCCACCAGCTCTTCATCGACGGCCGCTTCGTCGACGCCGAATCCGGCGAGACCCTCGCCACGCTGAACCCGCACGACAACACGCCCATCGTCGATGTCGCGCTCGCAGGCAAGGCCGACGTCGACAAGGCCGTCGCCGCCGCGAAGCGCGCCTTCCCCAGATGGAGCCGCATGGCCGCCGCCGACCGCGGCCGCATCCTGCTCAGGCTCGCCGACCTGATCGAGGCCAACGCCGAAGAACTCGCCCGCCTCGAATCGCTCGACACCGGCCATCCCATCCGCGACTCGCGCCGGCTCGACGTGCCGCGCACGGCGGCGTGCTTCCGCTACTTCGGCGGCATGGCCGACAAGTTCCAGGGCGAGACCATCCCGGTCGAAGAGGGCTTTCTCAACTACACGCTGCGCGAGCCCGTCGGCATCGTCGGCCAGGTGGTGCCATGGAACTTCCCGCTCATGTTCACGAGCTGGAAGATGGCGCCCGCGCTCGCCGCCGGCAACTGCATCGTGATGAAGCCGGCCGAGATCACGCCGCTCTCGTCGCTGCGCATTGCCGAGCTGATGGCCGAGGCGGGCCTGCCACCGGGCGTGGTCAACATGCTGCCCGGCCTCGGTGGTGTTGCGGGCCAGTACATCGCGGAGCACCCGGAGATCGCGAAGATCGCCTTCACCGGCAGCACGGCGACGGGGCGGCGCATCGTGCAGGCCAGCGCCGGCAACCTGAAGAAGGTGCAGCTCGAGCTCGGCGGGAAGGGCCCGAACATCGTGTTCGACGATGCGAACCTGCAGGCGGCCGTCAACGGCAGCGCGTGGGCCATCTTCCACAACCAGGGGCAGGCCTGCATCGCGGGTTCGCGGCTGATGCTGCACGAGAACATCGCCGATGCCTTTCTCGAGCAGTTCATTCCGCTCGCCAAGTCGATCCGTCTCGGCAACCCGCTCGACGAGAACACCGAGATGGGGCCGCTCACCAGCGCCCAGCACCGCGAGCGCGTGCTGAGCTATGTCGAGGTCGCGCAAGGCGAGGGCGGTGAGTTGCTCGCGGGCGGCAATTCCCCCGGCGGCGATCTCGCCAGGGGCTGCTACGTGGAGCCCACCGTGATGCGCGCGAAGTCGTACAAGGACCGCGTGGCGCAGGAGGAGGTGTTCGGCCCCTTCGTCACCGTGCTCACCTTCAAGACCGACGAAGAGGCGATGCAGATCGCCAACGGCACCGACTACGGCCTCGGCAGCGGCCTGTGGACCCGCGACCTGCAACGCGCCCACAAGGTGGCGCGCGACCTGCACGCCGGCATGGTCTGGATCAACAGCTACAAGCGCGTGAACCCCGGCTCGCCCTTCGGCGGCGTCGGCCAGAGCGGCTACGGCCGCGAGATGGGTTTCGACGCGATGCGCGAATACACGCAGGTGAAGAGCGTGTGGGTGAACGTCGACGCGCAGATACCGCCGCACTTCGCGCGTTGATCGACGAGTCCCGGCCGGGCGGCACCACAAACACAAGAGACGGAGACAACCATGACATTCAATCGCAGACAGTTCACGCAGGCCACCGCCGCGCTCGTGGCCTCGGGCGCGGCACCGCTGGTGTTCGCCGCCGACACGCTCAAGATCGGCTACGTCTCGCCGCAGACCGGCCCGCTCGCGCCCTTCGGCGAGGCCGACAAGTGGGTGATCGAGCAGATGAAGAGCGCCTTCAAGGACGGCATCGGCATCGGCGGAAAAAAGTACGCGGTGCAGATCGTGCTGAAGGACAGCCAGTCGAACCCCAACCGCGCGGGCGAGGTGGCGAACGACCTGATCCTGAAAGACAAGGTCGCGTTGGTGCTTACCGCCGGCACGCCCGAAACCGCCAACCCGGTGAGCGATGCCTGCGAACTCAACGAGGTGCCCTGCATCTCCAGCGTGGTGCCATGGCAGCCCTGGTTCTTCGGCCGCAAGGGCGACCCGGCCAAGGGCTTCAACTGGACGTACCACCTGTTCTGGGGGCTCGAGGACGTCATCGCCAACTTCACCAACGGCTGGAAGACGCTCGCCACCAACAAGAAGGTCGGCGGCCTGTTCCCGAACGACGGCGACGGCAACGCCTGGGGCGACAAGGAGCTGGGCTTTCCCAAGCCGCTGGCGCAGATGGGCTTCACGCTCACCGACCCCGGCCGCTTCCAGAACGGCACGCAGGACTTCAGCGCGCAGATCGCGGCCTTCAAGAAAGAGGGGGTCGAGATCGTCACCGGCGTTGTGATTCCGCCCGATGCCAAGACCTTTCTCACGCAGGCGCGGCAGCAGGGCTTCAAGCCCAAGGTCATCACGCTGGGCAAGGCGCTGCTGTTCCCCGGCGCGATCGAGGCGCTGGGCGACCTGGGCGATGGCCTGTCGACCGAGGTGTGGTGGAGCCCCTCGCACCCGTTCACCTCGAGCCTCACGCAGCAGAGCGCGAAGGCGCTGGCCGATGCCTACGAGGCCGGCGCGAAGAAGCAGTGGACGCAGCCCATCGGCTTCGCGCATGCGCTGTTCGAAGTGGCGGCCGATGCCCTGTCGCGGTCGAAGTCGCTGAAGGCGTCGGATGTGCGCGATGCGGTCGCGTCGACCTCCATCAACTCGGTGGTCGGCCCGGTGAAGTGGGGCGGGCAGGGCCCGTTCAAGAACGTCAGCAAGACGCCGCTGGTGCTCGGGCAGTGGGGCAAGGGCAAGAAGTACAAGGTCGAGCTGACCATCGTGAACAACGAGGCGGCGAAGAGCATCCCGGCCGGCGGCACGCTGCGGCTGCTCTGACATGGCACTGCTGGCACTGCATGCCGTGAGCAAGTCCTACGGCGCGCTCAAGGTCACCGACGACATCACGCTCGCGGTGGCCGAAGGCGAGACGCTGGGCATCCTCGGTCCCAACGGGGCGGGGAAGACCACGTTGTTCAACCTGATCTCGGGCGATGTGCGCGTCGATGCGGGGCGCGTGGAATACGCGGGGCGCGACGTGACGCGGCTGCGGCCGCACCAGCGCTGCCACGCGGGCATCGGGCGCAGCTACCAGGTGCCGCAGCCCTTCGGGAACATGAGCGTGTTCGAGAACCTCGTTACCGCTGCCTGCTTCGGTGGGCAGCAGACCGAGCGCGAGGCCTGGCGGACAGCGCACGAGGTGCTGGAGCAGACGGGCCTGATGCCGCGCGCGAACAAGCCGGCGGGCGGGCTCACGCTGCTCGACCGCAAGCGGCTCGAGCTGGCCCGTGCGCTGGCCACCAGGCCGCAACTGCTGCTGCTCGACGAGATTGCCGGTGGACTCACCGAGCCCGAGGCCGTGGTGCTGGTCGATGAACTCAAGCGCATCAAGGCGCGCGGCGTGACCATGATCTGGATCGAGCATGTGGTGCATGCGCTGCTGTCGCTGGCGGATCGGTTGTTCGTCATCAACTTCGGGCAGAAGCTGGCGGAAGGGGAGCCGCGGGCGGTGATGAGCGATCCGGAGGTGCGGCGGGTGTACATGGGGATGGAAGCATGAGCGCGCTGCCTTGTCTTCGGATTTGTCCCCTCTCCCTCTGGGAGAGGGCCAGGGTGAGGGCATCGGCCTGTCAATCGCCGCGTGCCTTGCCATCGCCGCTTGCCCTCACCCCAACCCTCTCCCAGAGGGAGAGGGAGCAAGACAGATGAACTCGCCGCTGCTCACTACCCACGCCCTCAAGGCCTTCTACGGCGACGCCCAGGCCTTGTTCGGCATCGACTTCTCGCTGGCCCCGGGCGAGCTCGTCGCCATCATCGGCGCCAACGGCGCGGGCAAATCCACATTCCTCAAGAGCCTGACCGGCCTGGTCCGCGCCCCGCGCGACGCGATTCAGTTCAAGGGTGAACCCATCGGCGGGCTCCCTCCCGGCGAGATCGTGCGGCGCGGCCTCGCGATGGTTCCCGAAGGCCGCCGCCTCTTCCCGAGCCTGAGCGTCGAAGAAAACCTGCTCATGGGCGCCACCGCGGCCCGCAAGGGCCCGTGGAACCTGCAGCGCCTGTATGCCCTGTTCCCCATCCTCGCCGAGAAGCGCCACCAGCCGGGCACGTCGCTGTCGGGCGGCCAGCAGCAGATGGTCGCGCTCGGCCGCGCGCTCATGAGCAACCCCGAGGTGCTGCTGTGCGACGAGCTCTCGCTCGGCCTTGCACCGATCGTCATCCGCGAGATCTATGCGGCCATGCCCACCATCACGGGCGAGGGCATGACCGTAGTCATCGTCGAGCAGGACGTGACCATGGCGCGGCAGGTCTCGCAGCGTATCTACTGCTTCCAGGAAGGCCGCGTGTCGCTCGAAGGGAAATCCGGCGACCTCACGCGCGAGCAGATCTCGCAGGCCTACTTCGGCATCGAGGCCGCCCATGCTTGAGACGGTCATTCAAGGCGTGCTGCTCGGCGGCCTCTACACGCTGTTCGCGCTCGGCCAGTCGCTGATGTTCGGCGTCATGCGGCTCACCAACACCGCGCAGGGCGACTTCATCATCCTGGGCGCGTTCGCGGTCATCGCGGGCGTTTCGCTGGCGGGCGACGGCATGGCGTGGCCCGTGGCACTCGCGGTGCTGCCCGCGGCCTTCGCGTTCGGCTATGCACTGCAGCGCTACGTGCTCAACGGCACGCTGGGCAAAGACCCGCTGCCTTCGCTCGTCGTCACCTTCGGCCTCTCGATCGTCATCCAGAACCTGCTGCTCGAACTGTTCTCGGCCGACCCGCGCGCCATCGAGACCGGCGGGCTCAACACGCAGGGCGTGGCGCTGGGCGATGCGATCTCGCTCGGGGTGCTGCCGCTGATCGTGCTGGCCGTCGCGCTCGTTGCGACCGGCGCGCTGCAATGGCTCTTCGCGCGCACGGCGCTGGGCCGCTCGTTCCGCGCCGTGTCCGACGACCGCGAGATCGCCGAGCTCATGGGCCTCGACGCGAAGAAGGTCTACGCCTTCGCGACCGCCATCGCCTTCGTGCTGATCGCCATTGCGGGCGCACTGCAGGGCATGCGCACGACGGTCTCGCCCTCCGATGGACCCTTGCTGCTGCTGTTCGCCTTCGAGGCCGTGATCATCGGCGGCATGGGCTCGTTCTGGGGCACGCTGGCCGGCGCGATGATCCTCGGCATCACCCAGCAGATCGGCTTCCGGCTCGATCCGGGCTGGGGCATCTGGKCCGGGCACATCGTGTTCCTGATTGTGCTGGTGCTGCGGCCGCAGGGCCTTTTTCCGAAGACACGTGGATGAAGCGGATGACGAACATGCCTCCCCCTCTCATCGCCGTCGAGCGCGCCACCGCGGCGAGCCGCATCGCGCTCGTCGTCGGCATCGCGCTCGTGCTGATCGCCGCCAGCCTGCCGTTCTGGGGCGAGTCGAGCTGGATGCGCGAGTTCGTCGAGATCGCCTGCTATTTCATCTTCGCGATGATGTGGAACCTGCTCGCCGGCTACGGCGGCATGGTGAGCATCGGGCAGCAGGCCTTCTTCGGTTTCGGCGGCTACGTGATGCTGATGCTCGGCAACTTCGCCGGACTCAACCCCTTCGTGGCGGTACCGTTGGGCGCGCTGGCGGCCGGGCTCATCGCCGTGCCCGTGTCCTTCGTCGCGTTCCGTTTGTCGGGCGGCTACTTCGCCATCGGCACCTGGGTGATCGCCGAGGTGTTCCGCCTCAGCTTCGCCAACGTGTCGGCGGTCGGCGGCGGCTCGGGCACCACGCTCACCGCGCTGCGCGGCATCGAGAAGGCCACGCGCGAAAGCACCACCTACTGGATGGCGCTGGCCTGCGTGGTCGCGGCCATTGCGCTGGTCTACCTGTTCCTGCGCAGCAAGCGCGGGCTCGCGCTGCTGGCCATCCGTGACAACGAGGTGGCCGCCGAGTCGCAGGGCATTCCGGTGGCGCGCATGAAGCTCGCGGTGTACGTGGTCGCGGCCTTCGGTGCGGGGCTCGCGGGCGCGCTCTATTTCGTCGGCAACCTGCGCATCAGCCCCGACGCGGCCTTCAGCGTCAACTGGACGGCGTTCGCCATCTTCATGGTGGTGATCGGTGGCATCGGCCGCATCGAAGGGCCGCTGGTGGGCGCGCTCATCTTCTGGGCGCTCAACAAGTTCCTGAGCGACTACGGCACCTGGTACCTGCTGGGGCTCGGGCTGCTCGCGATCGTCGTCACGCTGTTCTTCAAGCAAGGGCTCTGGGGTTATGCGCAGCAGCGCTGGGGGTGGTCGCTGTTTCCGACGCAGCGAAAGCTGCTGCCTGCGCGGTCGGGATGAAGGGGAATGACCTTGCGCGAGCCTGACCTGGGCTTGCGCATCGCGGTGTCATCATGTAACGTTGTGTAAGTGAAGCGTAAGCATCTTCCCTAATCCCAACCCCTCTGGAGTCACCTTGACGATCACCAAACGCCGCTTGCTCGAAGGCGGCGCTGCAGCCGTTGCCACATCGCTGTTCGCGCCGGGCGCATGGGCCCAGCAGCGCCCGGCCGCTGGCGGCGGCGACGCATGGCCAACCAAGCCGGTCCACATTCTCGTGGGCTTTCCCGCCGGCGCATCGCCCGACCTCGCGGCCCGTGCCATTGCCGAACCCCTGTCGAAGATCCTGCGCCAGCCGGTCACGGTCGAGAACAAGCCCGGCGCCAGCGGCAACCTCGTGGCCGACCAGGTGGCCAAGGCCACCGACGACCACACCATCGGCGCACTGATCAACGGCAACCTCACCATTGCCAAGCTGCTCAACCCCGCGATCCCGTTCGACCCCGAGAAAGACTTCGCACCCGTCGGCATGATCGGCACCGCGCCGCTGGTGCTCGTGGTGTCGGGCAGCGCCACCGGCAAGAGCGCGGCCGACTGGCTGCTGTGGACGCGCAACCTCGGCAGCGGCGGCAAGTACGGCACGCCGGGCGTGGGCACCGTGGGCCACCTGGGCATGGAACTGCTCAAGAGCCGCGCCGCCATCACCGCGCAGCACAAGCCCTACACCGGCAACCCGCAGGTGATCGCGGGCCTGCTGGCGGGCGAGATCCAGCTCGCGCTGCTGCCGCCCGGCCTCGCGATGCCGCATGTGAAGTCCGGCAAGATCAAGGCGATCGGCGTGACCTCGCCCGAGCGCAGCCCGCTGGCCAGCGAACTGCCCACGATCCGCGACGCCGACGTGCGCGGCGCCGACCTCGAGATCTGGACCGCGCTGGCCGCGCCCGCGGGCATGAAGCCGGCCGCCGTGGCCCGGCTCAATGCCGCGCTGGTCGAGGTGATCAGCACGCCCGACGTCAGCGAGGCCCTGCTGAAGACCGGCTGGCAGGCGCAGCCGGGTTCGCCCGACACGCTGGCCAAGCGCATGCGCGCCGACACGGCGCGCCTGGGCGGCGTGATCATCATGAAGGGCATCCGCTCGGAAACCTAGGACGCCCCCCGAAGCGCCTTCGGCGCCTCCCCCCACTGGGGGGCGCACCCGGCGGCCCGGCAAAGCCGGTTCCGCGGGTGCACTGGGTGGGGCCGCTTTCTCGTTACAGCAGTTGTGAGACCTTCTTCGCGGCATCCATCAGCGCCGGCAGCATCGTCTCCTGCATCACCTTCGCGCTGGTGCGGTTCGCCTGCCCGGTGATGTTGAGCGCCGCCACCATGCGCCCCTGGCGGTTCACGATGGGCGCGGCCACCGAGATCAGGCCTTCTTCGAGCTCCTGGTTCACCAGGCACCACTGCTGCCTGCGGGCCTGCGCGACCTTGGCCATCAGCGCATCGACATCGGTCACCGTGTGCTTCGTGAGTGCCTCGATGTTCGAGGCTTCGAGCCGGGCGCGCACCTCGTCGTCGTCCAGGTCGGCCAGCAGCAGCCGTCCCATGGACGTGCAGTAGGCCGGCAGGCGCGAGCCCACGCCCAGGCTGATGTGCATGATCTTCTTCGTCGGCACGCGCAGCACGTAGACGATGTCGGTCGCGTCGAGCACCGCGGCCGAGCACGACTCCTGCACCTGCTGCACCAGCGCCTCCATCACCGGCTCCGCGCGATTCCAGATCGGCATCGACGACAGGTACGCAAACCCCAGGTCGAGGATGCGCGGCGTGAGCGTGAAGAGCTTGCCGTCGGTCACCACATAGCCCAGCGCCTGCAGCGTGAGCAGGATGCGCCGCGCGCCCGCCCGCGTGAGGCCGCTGCCGGCGGCCACCTCGCTCAGCGTCTGGCGCGGCGCGCTCTCGCTGAACGAGCGGATCACCTGCAGACCGCGCGCGAACGACTGCACGTAGCTGTCGCCGGGGGCGGGCGTTTCGGGGTTTTTCAGGTGGGTTGCCATGGTGCGTGATGTTCTCTAAAATTCATTATACGAACAAATGTTCTTTAGACGAACAAGTTCGATTTCTTTCTTCACCCCCGGAGACAAGCTTCATGATCAACAAGATCGCGCGCTCGGTCGCCGATGCCCTGGCGGGCATCCCCGACGGCGCCACGGTTCTCATCGGCGGCTTCGGCACCGCCGGCATTCCCGGCGAACTCATCGACGGCCTCGTCGAGCAGGGCGCCAAGGACCTCACCGTCGTCAACAACAACGCGGGCAACGGCGAGACTGGCCTCGCGGCGCTGCTCAAGGCCGGCCGTGTGCGCAAGATCATCTGCAGCTTTCCGCGCCAGGCCGACAGCCAGGTGTTCGACGGGCTCTACCGCAGCGGCAAGATCGAACTCGAGCTCGTGCCCCAGGGCAACCTCGCCGAGCGCATCCGCGCCGCGGGTGCAGGCATCGGCGCCTTCTTCTGCCCCACGGGCTACGGCACGCAGCTCGCGGGCAACCGCGAAACCCGCGAGATCGACGGCCAGCAGTACGTGCTCGAGTACCCCATCCACGGCGACGTGGCGCTCATCAAGGCCGAGCGCGGCGACCGCTGGGGCAACCTGGTCTACCGCAAGGCCGCGCGCAACTTCGGCCCCGTGATGGCCATGGCCGCGAAGAAAACCATCGCCACCGTGCACGACATCGCCGAGCTCGGCACGCTCGACCCCGAGAGCRTCATCACCCCGGGCATCTTCGTGCACCAGGTGGTGCGTATCGAACGCGTTGCCACCCAGGCTGGCGGTTTCAAGAAGGCAGCATGAACATGGCATACACACGTCGCACCAAGGACCAATTGGCCGCCCGCGTGGCGCAGGACATCTTCGACGGCGCCGTCGTCAACCTCGGCATCGGCCAGCCCACGCTCGTGGCCAACCACCTGCCGCTGGGCCGCGAGGTCATCCTGCAAAGCGAGAACGGCATTCTCGGCATGGGCCCCGCGCCCGAGGCCGGCGAAGAAGACTACGACCTCATCAACGCCGGCAAGCAGCCCGTCACGCTGCTGCCGGGCGGCTCGTTCTTCCACCACTCGGACAGCTTCGCGATGATGCGCGGCGGCCACCTCGACATCTGCGTGCTCGGCGCGTTCCAGGTGTCGGCCACCGGCGACCTTGCCAACTGGCACACCGGCGAGAAAGACGCCATTCCCGCGGTCGGCGGCGCGATGGACCTTGCCATCGGCGCGAAGCAGACCTGGGTGATGATGGACCTGCTGACCAAGCAGGGCGCGAGCAAGCTGGTCAAGGAATGCACCTATCCGCTGACCGGCATCGGCTGCGTCAAGCGCGTGTACTCCGACCTCGCCACGCTCGAATGCACGCCGCAGGGCCTGAAGCTCATCGACCTCGTCGAGGGCCTGGGCCGCGAAGAACTCGAGAAGCTCGTCGGCCTGCCCATCGCGAGCTGAGCAGCCCGACCCCATTCAAGCCAACACGGAGAGACAACGCACCATGACCAACCAAGCCTTCATCTGCGACGCCGTTCGCACCCCCTTCGGCCGCTACGGCGGCTCGCTCAGCAGCGTGCGCACCGACGACCTCGGCGCCGTGCCCCTGCGCGCGCTGATGGAACGCAACAAGAACGTCGACTGGCAGGCCGTGAGCGACGTGCTCTACGGCTGCGCCAACCAGGCCGGCGAAGACAACCGCAACGTCGCGCGCATGTCGGCGCTGCTGGCAGGCCTGCCGCTCGAAATCGGCGGCGGCACCATCAACCGCCTGTGCGGTTCGGGCCTCGATGCCGTGGGCACCGCAGCCCGCGCCATCCGCGCCGGCGAGGCCGGTTTGATGATCGCCGGCGGCGTGGAAAGCATGAGCCGCGCGCCCTTCGTCATGCCCAAGGCCGAGAGCGCCTTCAGCCGCAACAACGCGGTGTACGACACCACCATCGGCTGGCGCTTCGTCAACAAGCTCATGAAGGCGCAGTACGGCGTCGACTCGATGCCCGAGACGGCCGAGAACGTGGCCACCGACTACAAGATCGAGCGCGAAGCGCAAGACCTGATGGCGCTGAACTCGCAGCTGCGCGCCGTGGCCTCGCAGAAGTCCGGCTTCTTCGACGCCGAGATCGTGCCCGTGAGCGTGCCGCAAAAAAAGGGCGACGCCGTCATCGTCAACAAGGACGAGCACCCGCGTGAAACCAGCCTCGAATCGCTCGCCAAGCTCAAGGGCGTGGTCCGCCCCGACGGCACCGTGACGGCAGGCAATGCCAGCGGCGTGAACGACGGCGCCTGCGCGCTGCTGCTGGCCGACGAAGCCAGCGCCGCCAGGCATGGCTTGACGCCGCGCGCCCGCGTGGTCGGCATGGCCACCGCCGGCGTTGCGCCGCGTGTCATGGGCATCGGCCCCGCGCCCGCCACGCAGAAGGTGCTGGCGCTCACCGGCCTCACCATCGACCAGATCGACGTCATCGAACTCAACGAAGCCTTCGCGGCGCAAGGCCTGGCCGTGCTGCGGCTGCTCGGCCTGAAGGACGATGATGCGCGCGTGAACATCAACGGCGGCGCCATTGCGCTCGGCCATCCGCTCGGCGCCAGCGGCGCACGCCTGGCCACCACCGCGGTGAACCAGCTGCACAAGGGCGGCGGCCGCTACGCGCTGTGCACCATGTGCATCGGCGTGGGGCAGGGCATTGCCGTGATCCTCGAACGCGTCTGACACCTGACACCCACGCAGAACACACAAGAAGACAGCACCCCAGCCATCGGCAGCCGCACAGCGGCCCGGTGGCTTTTTTTCAACCCAAGAGGAAGAGAAGAGGATCAGAGGATGAACAGCAAGATCGTTTCGAAATCGCGCCGCGGCCTGGGCTTGGCGGCCGTTGCGTTGGCCGCGGCCGGCCTGCTGCCCGCAGCCGCATGGGCACAACAGCAACAGGCTTTTCCCACCAAGCCCGTGCGCATCATCACGCCGTTCCCGGTCGGCGGCGGCCCGGACGGCGTGGCCCGCCTCGTGGCCGACAAGCTCTCGCGCGCCTGGGGCCAGCCCGTGGTGGTCGAGAACCGCCCGGGCGGCAATGGCTTCATCGCCATCGACGCCTTCAAGCGCGGCGCCAAGGACGGCCACGACATCATCGTGCTCGACAACGTGCACCTGGCCGCCTACCCCGCGCTCTTCAAGAAGCTGCCCTACGACGCCAGCAAGGACTTCGACGCGCTGCTGCCGCTGTTCAAGACCTACTTCTTCTTCACCGTTGCCACCAACAGCAAGTACAAGACCATCGGCGACCTGATCGCCGATGCCAAGGCCAACCCCGGCAAGCTCGACTACGGCTCGTGGTCCGTCGGCAACCCGGTGCACCTGGGCTCGGAACTCTTCGAGTCGGCCACCGGCACGCAGATGGAGCACGTGATCTACAAGGAAACCACGCAGCTCTACACCTCGGTGGCAACCGGCGAGCTGGCCTTTGCGCTGGGCAGCAGCGCCACCGCCGGCCCGCTGCAGCGCGCGAACAAGCTGCGCTTCCTGGCGGCGGCCGCGCCCGCGCGCGTCGCGGCGTTCCCCGACGTGCCGACCGTGAGCGAATCGGGTGGGCCGAAGGGCTTCGAGGTGATCGGGTGGAACGCGATCGCGGTGCCGAAGGGGCTGCCTGCTTCGGTGACGGAGAAGATCAAGCGCGACATCGAGAAGGGCCTGGCCGAACCCGATGTGCTGGAGAAGTTCAAGAGCTTCGGGTACGAGCCGTTTCCGACGACACGGCCGCAGTTCGATCAGTTCGTGGCGAGCGAGACGAAGCGGTTTGGGGATGTGATCCGGAAGGCGAACGTTTCGCTGGATTGAGCGGGGGAGGGCCGTAAGTCACGTCGCTTGCTTGGCAAGCGGCGTGACAGTGGATGACCGTTGAAGACTGGTTGCGGTCCTAAGGTTGCGACGCCCGAACGTCGCAATCGGGCCCATTTGCGACATTGGGTCTTGCTCAAAGTGGGCACAGGAAACCCGTGCAGTTGCTCGCTATTGCCCCTTGAAATCTGGAATCAGCACCTCGTCCACCGGCTGAGCAGTCAACGCCTGTCGGATCGCTTCAAGTAGTGACTCGATTGATTTCCTATCATCGCCAAAATATCCTGAGATTAAGAGTTGCCCAGATCCTTCGTCGCTTGACGCGACAAGTCCATGGCTTCGGCCACCGGTTGCACTCTCTTTTCTGCAGTTCACAAGCATCATTCTTTGTCCGATGATCGAACTGTGCTCAGTGCACGAAAAACCAGCGTCTCTAGCGCTCGCTTCAACGATCTGAAATATGCGCGCCTTTGACGCTTCATCGAATCGCACTTGGAGTTGCACGTCAATGGGCAGAGGAGTTATCCCGTGCGCATGTGATGCCATCACAACAGAAAGTACCAATAGAGCTAAACGAATCATCCTTCGATCCCTATCTTCTATGGAACCATCCCTGACACCGGAATGACTGCTGTTCGTCGGCATGAAGTAGAACGCCAGAAAGGCCGGTCTTGGTCGACTGCAGGCATGCTACTGAAACTCGATTGCAAGCCGAAACGGATGGTTCTGATTCGGAGAAGGCTGATCTTGGTGAGCTCGAAAGTGCACGGAAAACTGCGTATATCCATAGGCGTCTGAGCCGTCGTCCGGGTCAAATGCAAGCCGGACGATGTAATCGCAGCCGGCCCTCTGAGCTTCCAAGCCGATATCAATGTCGCTCAGAGACCAATCACCGAGGTCCTTCATGAAGGAATCGGCTACGGCGATGGCCTTGGCCTGAATCTCGTTCAACGCGGCAACAACAGCTTTGGCCAGTGTGACTGCGTTCTCATCGGAGAAGTCATCTCCTCCATGGATATAGAGACCGACGCCGTTCCCGCTTTCGCAAAACCACTCAGCCGAATGGTGTGACTTCTTCAAGGCCGTGTAGTCAAACACTTCTTTCCTCCTCAATTAGCGGTCCATGCTCAACGACCGGTCCTGGCCGAACCCGGAAGTCTAGCCTCGGCCAACGACAGACCGCTTCCGCTGCATAGCTACCCTTCGTTTTTGTCCACTTCAGACTGGTCGCAGTCGATCGACTGGCGCGCTCGAACGACTGCTGTTGTTGCAAGCAGTCGGTCGTTCGCTAAGAAGGATCCTTCTTGGCCCCGAGCGACCGCCGACGTCAGATCTCGGTCTGCTCTGAAATCTCCAGAGCGTCATCGACCTCGATGCCGAGATATCTCACGGTGGACTCGAGTTTCGAGTGCCCGAGAAGCAGTTGCACCGCGCGCAGGTTCCCGTTCCATGCATTGATTGCGCCGCGTGCTCGACGTCTGAGCATCGTCGAGCCCTTCAACCAGTCGGAGTCAAGAGGGCCTTGAGGCCGCACTTACATTCGAGCAGTCGCCGGTCGAATATCGAGCGGTCAAGGTCTGAACGGCAGATGGCTCAGACCCGATGCAGCTCTCGACGCTTCCGAATTAACTGAAACCCATGCCCAGATACTTTTCCGTCCCCTTCCGCCGCTCGAGAACCGCGCCACTCGCCGTGCTGTGGAGCGCGATCGCGGCGCTTTGCGTCGGTTGCGCCGCCAGCCGCACCGAGCCTGATCTCTCGCCGCTGCACGACACGCTGCGGCAGTTGGCCACCCGCTACGGCATCTGCAGCGTCGCCATCGCGGTGGTCAGGGATCGCCAGCTCCAGGCCGTCGACGCGACGCCGGGATGCACGACCGACTCGCCAACGACGCCCGACAGCGTCTTCGAGGCCGCTTCGCTCAGCAAGCCCGTGTTTGCGTACGCAGTGCTGATGCTGGTGCAGCAAGGAAAGATGGACCTCGACGCGCCGGTGGTGAAGTACCTGCCGAAGGGGTATTGGCACCGCTTCCAACCGCATCTTGCCGATTCGCAAGCCGATCTGGTGTCCGATGCGCGCCTGCAGGCGGTCACGGTGCGCATGGCGCTGAACCACACCTCCGGTCTGCCCAACTGGGCTGGCGGACCTCTGGACTTCGACCGCAAGCCCGGCGAGCGGTGGCAATACTCGGGCGAAGGCTATGTGCTGCTGCAGCGTGCCGTCGAGGCCGTCACGAACGAGGAGCTCGACGACTTCATGAAGCGCCAGGTGTTCCAGCCGCTCGGCATGACCCGCAGCGGATACACGAGCAAGCCGCGTCTGGAGAAATACATCGTCCCAAGCGTGGGCCAGGATGGCGCGCCGATGAAGCCGCGGCCTTTCCTCGCGCCGGTGTCCGCGTTCACGCTCTACACCAGCGCGCACGACTACGGCCTCTTCCTCGCAGCGCTGCTCAACGATGAACGCTCGCTGCGACAGATCGTCGAGTCCCCGGTGCCGGTGAGCCCGAAGCTGAATCTGAGCTGGGGACTGGGCTGGGGCCTCGAACAAGACAAGGCCGACACCCTCATCTGGCACTGGGGCAACAACCCCCACTACCGGGCCTTCGTGATCGCATCGCCGCGAACTGGAGACGGCTTCATCATGTTCACCAACAGCGATGGCGGCCTGCGGCTGGCCGAACCGCTGAGCAACAAGATCCTGCCGGGACCGCACAAGTTGTTCCGTTTCCATCTGCTGCGCGAGGGGCTCGACAACCTGATTTGCGAGACGTTCGATGTCTGCCTCTAGTATCGTCCTGCGAGTTAACCAGCAGGCAGCTACCGTCTGGTTCGTTTTCGGCGGCGATGGTGGCGGCGAACTCTATGCGTTCGCCCTGACGGGCGAGCAGCCGTGGCCGGTTGTGCGGTTCGACGGCATCGACCCAGAAGGCTCGGTCGAAGACGTAGCTGAGAGCTTTGCCAGTTTCATGCAGCTCCTGGCCACGGCGGCGGATTCAACCGGACATTCCGTGCAGCCTTGGGAATCCCGAAGGAGCTCGAATGCCGCCCTTCGAAGAAGCTGACTCACTTGGTCGTGGATGCCCTTCGTCAGAAGGCACTCTTGACAACACCGCCGTCGACGCGAAGGGCTGCGCCCGTGGTCGCCGACGCGAGCGGACTTGCCACGTAGGCCACCAGCGAGGCCACCTCCTGCGGCGAAGCGAAGCGCTTGATCAGCGATGTCGGGCGGACGTGATCGAAGAACTCTGCCTCGACCTGCTCGAAGCTCTTGTCGCTCGATCGGGCCATGCCTTCCACGAAGTCGCCGACGCCACGCGATTTCGTCGGGCCTGGAAGCACGCTGTTCACCGTGATGTTCGTACCGGCGACCGATTCCGCAAGCCCGCGCGAAACGGCAAGCTGCGCGGTCTTCGTCATGCCGTAGTGAATCATCTCGGTCGGTATCTGCACCGCGCTCTCGCTCGAAATGAAGATGATCCTTCCCCAATTCGCTCGCTTCATTTCCGGCAGCACCAAGCGTGCAAGGCGCACGCCGCTCAGGACGTTGACGTCGAAGAAGCGCTGCCAATCTTCATCTGGAATATCTTCGAAAGCCTTGGCCTCGAAGATGCCCAGGTTGTTCACGAGGATGTCGATGCCGGGGTGGCGACGCACGGCCTCCTCGGCGGCATCGGCCCGGCTGAGGTCTGCGGCATAACCGAGAACCGCGCCGTTCGTCTCCGAGCGGATGCGATCCACCGCCTCGTCGACCGCCGCCTGCGACCTGCCGTTGACAATGACGCTTGCGCCTTCCTGGGCCAGCGTGCGCGCGATGGCATACCCGATCCCGGCGGTGCTGCCGCTCACCAGTGCCAGCTTGCCGTTGAGTTGAAGGTCCATGTTGATTCTCCTTGGTCGGTTCGGCGTTTGTGCCCGTTGAGTTCTGCTGTTCGTGCCATCGGGATGGCGGCACGCGGCGGGCACCTGTCGTTCGATGACGGGCCCCATTTGCCGCTGGATTGGCCGCTAGCCCAGGAAGGTGATCAACGCCGGTATGACTTGGTCTGGCGCCTCTTCCATGAGCCAGTGCCCGGAACCTTTGACGATCACGCCCTGCACGTTGGTCGCAACCATCTTGCCTTGCTCGATCAGGAAGGTCCCGCCGGCCTTTTCACCGGAGAGGACCAGCATCGGCATGGGCAGCGGCGTCTTGCCCAATTCGGCGAACTCGGCCGCGTCCTGCTCGAAGGCCTTGAAGTATTCGAATCCGGCACGCATGCCGCCGGGCTGTGCGTAGGCCTTGGCGTAGAACCGGCGATCGGCTTCGGGCACCGAGTGCTTCGGGTCGGCCGCAAAGTCATTCCAGAAATGCTCGAAGTAGATGCGTTCGCGCCCGCTCACGAGCGCCAGCGGCGTCTTACCGTGGAAATGGAAATGCCAAAGGTCGCGCAGGAGCCAGACGTTTTGCCATTCGCCGATGCCGGGCAGGAAGGCGTCCATGAGCACCACCTTGTCGGTCTCGGAAGGGAACTGGGCGGCATACGCGTAGGCCACCATCAGGCCGATGTCGTGGCCGACGATGCTGGCGCTGCGGATGCCGAGCGACCGGACGAGTTCGCGGATGTCGACGGCCATGTTCTTCTTGCCGTAGCCCGTCTCGGGCTTCGACGAACTGCCGGCGCCCCGAAGGTCGGGCACGACCACGGTGTGCGTTTTCGCCAGCAGCGGCATCAGCGGGTTCCACATGTGCCCGGTCTCGGCGTAGCCGTGCAGCAGCACAACGGCCGGCCCGGTGCCGCCAATGCGGTAGTGGATGCGGGTGCCGTTCACCTCCGCGGTGCCTGCGCGGAAGCCCGGCACCGCGTCGATAACAGGTGCGGCGTGCGCTGTGGAGCCCATGGTCAGCGCGGCGCCAACCGCGACTGCGCCGGCGATCAGCGCGCGGCGGGTGGGGGTGGGATGGGTATCGGTCATGCTGGGGTCCTTTTCTGTCGGTGTCTGGGGTGACGAGAATTTATGATTCAGCTTCACTTCCACAAAGGCCTCAAAAGTGGTTTACTCATTCAGCTTTCATGAATGATTGGAGCCGACGCCCATGGACCGATTGCGTGCTTACGAGGTGTTCGTCGCGGTGGTCGCGCGGGGCAGTTTCACCAAGGCGGCCGACGCGCTGGACACCTCCCCGGCCAACGTGACGCGCTACGTCAACGAGCTGGAAGCCCACTTGCGCACGCGGCTGATCAACCGCACGTCGCGCCGCTTGTCGCTCACCGAAGGGGGCGAAGCATTGTTCGACCGGGCGAAGTCGATTCTTGAAGAAGTGGCGGAGACCGAGGCGCTGGCGACCACCGCGTCGCTCCAGCCCCGTGGGCGCCTGCGCATCAACGCGCCGCTGAGTTTCGGCAGCCTGGTGCTGGCGCCTGTGTGGCCGAGGTTCATGGCGAAATATCCCGATGTCGAGCTGGACATCGCACTCATCGACCGCGTGGTCGACATCGTCGAAGAGGGCTACGACCTGGCCATCCGCATCTCGCGGACCACGTCGGGAAACCATATCGCGCGCCGCCTGGGCCGCTCGCAGAACCTGGTCTGCGCCTCGCCCGAATACCTTGCGACCCATGGTATGCCCAAGGTCCCGGCGGACCTTTCGCGGCACCTGTGCCTGGGCTACACGTACGGCGCGACATCCGATGAGTGGCAGTTCGCCGGCCCCGGCGGGACGCTGGAGTCCGTGCGCGTGCGCTGGGCCCTGCGGGCCAACAACGGCCACACCGCTCGAGCCGCGGCACTCGCTGGCATCGGCGTCATCTGGCAGCCGAGCTTCGTAGTGGGCCAGGATGTGCGGGCCGGTCGATTGGTCGAGGTCATGCCCGGCTATCGCATGCCCCCCATCGACATCCTGGCGATCTACGCAAGCCGTCGCCATCTCAGTGCAAAGGTGCGCGTGATGGTCGACTTTCTGGTCGACGCATTTCAAGATTCGCCGCGGGAGGAAGGCGAATTGGCGGCGGTTGGCGAGTGACCCGGCATGTGGCCCAACGGAGTTTTCACACAGCCTCGGCCATCAACGGTCGGTGGCGATGGGCAGCTTCCGGGCGGGCGTCGCGGCACGGCCCGCCAGGGTTCACCCCTGGGGCTGTCGCATCGGAGGCTGGAGGTGTTGCAGTCATGTCGCGCCGCGAACTGAGGCGGGATCCAACACTGGCCGTGTTACACCGTAGCGGGCTTCGGGTCGGATTTTGATGCGTTTACCCGCTGATCGCGCCAGCGCAAGAACGGGCGCTCGACGAGGTAGTGCAGAGCTGCCCCAAGCAGAAGAGCGGCGAGCGAATATGTCAGAAACAGGAGTACATCGTAATCCTGCATCGACGGTGCGACCGCCGCGTGCACGACATGAAAAGCGATCTTGTGGCTCAGATAGAGGCTGTACGAGATCGTGGCAATCCAGCCCACGCCTGGCGCTCGCCAACGGCCGATAAGACTACGGCGATCTGCACCGGCAAACACCAGCAGCCCGAACCCGAATGACAGCAATGGCCAGCCGAGCGTATTGGCGAGAAGACCCGTGCGGTCACGAAACAACCAGAACGCCAGGCAGCACACCACCACTCCTCCCAGCAAGAAGGCATCGGAACGTAGCTGCAGACGTGTCCAAATCTGCGGCCGATACACCCGCAGGGTTGCCAGCATCACGCCCATTAGCAGGCCGTCCAAGCGCATCCACGTGGGGTAGTAGAGTTCCTCAATGAACCAGTTGCGCGGCGGATCGATCGCCGCATAGTGCAGCCAAGTTGCGCCCCGCAGTGCAATGCCAAGTATCACCGCGGTCGCGCAAGCGCCTAGGAATCGCGACGCGGATGCTCGCCTCGTCAGCCACCATGCCAGAAGCGGAAAGACGAGATAGAAGTGTTCCTCCACACAGAGGGACCATGCGTGCGAGAACGCCTGGTTGCGGTCGTAGTCGATCAGCAAGTTCATCGTGAACGTAGCGAACTGCCACCACGGCTGAAGCCCTGGCGCTTCGCGCAGAGTCGGGAAGAACGCATAGAGCGCCAACACCACGGCAAAGGGCGGCAGGATGCGCCAAGCACGTCGCGCGTAAAAGTCGCGCACTGAAAAGGCTGCGCTTCGCTGCAGCTGCCGGAGCACCTGCGTGCCGATCAAGAAGCCGCTGAGTACGAAAAAAATGTCCACGC
Organism: Variovorax sp. P4_B10; assembly: GCF_056402375.1. Taxonomy (NCBI): domain Bacteria; kingdom Pseudomonadati; phylum Pseudomonadota; class Betaproteobacteria; order Burkholderiales; family Comamonadaceae; genus Variovorax; species Variovorax sp. P4_B10. The sequence goes on from NZ_JBFUHN010000009.1 coordinate 70,473, forward strand.
CGGCCCAGCCAAAACGCGAAAGCCACTCGAAGGCTGGCCCCATCCCGCCAACGAGGAATGAATGGAAAAACATGACCCAAACGATGGCGATGKCGCGAAGCAGGTCCAGACCAGGAAGGCGACTCATGGATATCAACGAGACAAGTTGGTGTTGGGCAGGGATTGTCAGAGGGGTGGCTGAGTGAATTCACACTGCCCGGAAAATATCGAGCGCTGGCCAGAACCGGCCTGTAATGGAGTGAAATGGACTGGCGCATGAAGAGGCGCCACAGTGCTCAGGTTCGGTTTCCGGCGTGGGCGGAGATGGGCAAGATGATGGCTTTCTTTGGTGCCATCGTCGGTCTGGACGAAGAGATCGCATGGCGCGTGGCCTTCGGTCTGTTGCGCCCCGTGTCGGCCTCCGGGCATCCCCGTCACGTCGGGGGCGAGCGCGCATTTTTCATCTATCCACTCAAGCAAGGAGCACAGCCATGTCTTTCAAGATTCTCTGCTGCGACGGCGGCGGCATCCGCGGCGTCATCACGGCGCTGCTGATCCAGGACCTGGACCGAAGCTTCGGCATCGTCCAAAGCGCAAACGGTTTCGCCGGCACTTCCACCGGTGGCCTGATCTCGCTGGGCCTGGTGAGCAACGTGGGCATCGACGCCATCGTCAATCTCTACCAGAACCAAGGCTCCACCATCTTCGAGCCCAACGGCTGGTTGCTGGACGCACAGGCCAAACAGCAGGACCGTGCGCCGGCGCAGTCGACGGAAGAACTGCTGGGCAGCGGCCCTGGCATCTTCAGATGCCAGTACGTCAACACCGGCTTGCAGCAAGTCGCTCAGAATCTGGTGGGTAATGGCGCGCTGTCTTCGGCGAGCCGCTTCGTGGCCGTCAACTCCGCGCGACTATGGGATGCGAGCGACAACAGTTGGGCGCCGTGCACCATCTCCAACGGTCCGAGCAACACCTACCGTGGCATCAGCATGGTGGACGCCGCGCTGGCCACCTCGGCCGCGCCGACGTACTTCCCGCCGTACCAGGTGGGTGACTTCGGCTACTTCGCCGACGGAGGCACCTTCGCCAACAACCCCTCGATGACGGCGATCGTGGAAGCGATCTACCAGGGCTACGCCACCGCCACGTCGGACATCGTGATGCTGTCGCTGGGCACCGGCGCCAATCCCGTGGGCGTGCCGCCCAGCTCCGTGTCCAATCCGCTGGACTGGGGCGTCACGCATTGGCTGTGGCCGTTCAGCGATGGCGCGGTGCCGGCGACGGCGCTGCTCAATCTCACCATGGATGCCACCGCGGAGTTGGCGGCGATCCAGGCCCAGCAACTGCTCGGCAGCAACTACATGCGCGGCAATGTGCCGCTGAGCCAGCCGTTCGGTCTGGACGACTACAAGAACGTGGGTGAGTTGGTGAGCGCGACGCTGAACTACATAGAGACCTCGCCCGAGTGGGCGGCGGTGCGCAGTTGGGTGCAGCAGAACTGGACGGCGTGAGCGAGCATGCGCGTGAGGGGGCTGCGTATGGCGATGAAGGCGTCGGGCGCCACGGCGGCGTGGGCCCGAGGGTCAGTCAGAGTTCCCCGGCGTGGCGGGCATCGCGATGCTGGCCTGAGCGGGAGGGGGATCGAGGTCCTTCGCCACTTCGGCGAGGTAGGCATTGACCTTGGGAATCGACAAGACCTTCTGTGCCTCTTCGCGTGCATCGCACGGCAATGTCCCGAACTTCAACTTGGCAACAGCGGGAAAGGGTGACCCTTGCCCCTTCTTGACGGTCACCAGCCACGCATCGAAGCGCGCCCGGTTCTCCGTCGAGGGCGGGTCCGATCTGTCGAGCGCACCGTAGAGTGCTTCCGCGTACGCGAGGTAGTTGTCCAAGGCGAGCGTGTCCTTCGCGATGTTGTCCGGGTTGACGCCGAACACGCTGTCCCACGCGTGCCCCCAAACCTTGTTGTAGGACTTCAGCGTCTCGCCCTTTCCGTGGACGTGCGCGTAGCTGTCGCCCAGCGCGTGGATCAGAAACCCGACCTTCCAGAGCTCGTCCTTGTTCTTGAAGCTCAGATCGAAGTCCTTGATCATCGCGGCAAGCAGCCTGCGCCTCGTCTTGACGGCCTCCTCGTGGCCGCCATGCAGTGAGTGAAGTGTTTCGACGATCCGCTGCCGGTAGGGAATCCACACCACGCCCCAGATGGCCACAGCCGTGGCCGAGTACGAAAGCGCCAGGTCGTCGGGAGCCTGGCTGAACAGCGTGATCTCCCGATTGACCTCGGCGCTGACACCCGCGAGTTCGGCGACCTTGTTGGTCGTGAAGTAGTGACCGTCGGGGCCGAACTGCGGATGGTCGGGGCCTGCACAAAGCTCGGGGAACGGATTCCGGGTCTGAAGCTCCTTGTTGAGCTCCACCATCCCCTGCTGGAAGTCTTGTGCAACGGCACTTGCGCCGAGAAGCGCGGTCAGCAGGAGCACTGGGATTCGGGTCGACAACCTCATGCTTTTTCTTGTTCTTTCATGCACATCACCTGGGGGGCGGCCGACGAGGCCCCCGATGAGCGCCAGCCTGTAGCGCCCGTGCACTGCCGCAGGGTTTCAGGCGTAGGCCTTGGAAGAAAGCTCCTGCAGCATGGTGTTCTGCCGAACCTCCTCGGAGTCCCGCAGGCTCTTGGCGGCGCGGGCCGCCACATAGGCGACGTACAGGGTCTCGATGGCCTTGGCCCAGTCGTGCGCCTTCTGGGAAATGCCCTCGGGTTTCAGGGTCGATCCTGTGACGGCGTTGGTCGAGAGATCGTCGTCCGGACGGGCCGGCACGTCGAACCCCACCTTGCTGAGGATGTTGGCTTTCTGAAGGATGGTGAGCATGCGGATTGCCTCTCTGTGTTCATCGCATTAGCAGGTTAGTTGTACTTGGCAAGGGGCGCCATCAGCCGTACGACGTATGCGCCTGCCACTTGTTGTGGGGTATCTTTCAAGATTCGTGCCATGGGCAGGCCCAGCCCGTTTTCTGGCTGGTGAAATGGCGCTCATGGAGTTTCCCCTGTGCATGGCCTGCACATGGGTTGCCGGACCCTCCTAACGATTGGGATTTACCCTCAACGGAAGGTTCAGGCCGCCGCGTCCTGCCACACCAGCGTGGCGGCCGCCAGGTCTTCCAGCGCGCTGCCCACGGCCTTGAACACGGTGCGTTCCTCGCTGTCGGCACGGCCGGGGCGCTCTCCGCGACACAGTTCAGCGAGCGTGCCCTGCACCGCGTCGGCGCGCAGCATGCCGGCCGCCATGGCGTCCAGCAGGTCGCCCGACTTCTGCAGCGCCTCGCCGGTGTCGATGAAGGTGCGCGCCCCCTCGAAGCAGCGCGCATCCGCCTCGCGCATCGCAGGCGTGAAGCTGCCGATCAGGTCCAGGTGCGACCCCGGCGCGAGCCATTCGCCGCGCACCAGCGGCGCGGTGGCCAATGTGGCGCAGCTCACGATGTCGGCTTGGCGCACGGCCGTCTCCAGATCGGTCGCAGCCTGCGCATTCCAGCCCTCGGCGCGCCATTGCGCGGCCAGGGCTTCGGCGCCTTCGGGACGGTGGTTCCACACGCACACCTCGTCGATGGGCCGCACGCTGGCATGCGCGGCCGGCAGCATGCGCGCGATGCGGCCGGTGCCCACCACCAGCAGGCGGCGCGCATCGCCCCGCGCCAGAAACGAGGCGCCGAGCGCCGACGCGGCAGCGGTGCGGCGCGCGGTGATCTCGTTGCCGTCCATCATCGCCAGCGGCACGCCGGTGCGCGCGTCGTACAGCACATAGGTCGCATGCAGGCCGGGCAGGCCGCGCGCGCTGTTGCCGGGAAAGATGTTGATGGTCTTGATGCCCAGAAAGCCCGCATCGCTCCACGCCGGCATGATGAGCACGGTGCCTTTGTCTGCGCCGGCGGTCTCGATGCTGTGCACATGGCGCGGCGGCACCTGCGCCTCGGCGGCGAAGGCTGCGCGCAGTGCGGGCACGAGCCGCTCGAAGCCCAATGGCGCGCGGGTGGCGGCTTCGTCGAAGTGCTTCATGGCTTGAGCGGACGCACGGATGCGTCGAAGAAATCCGTCAGCGCCTGCTGGTAGGTGGTGCCGAATCGCGGCGCCGACATCGGATCGAGGTGCCCGGCGCCCGGCACTTCGATCAGCCGCTTGGGCTCGCGCGCCTCGGCGAGCAGCCGCTGCGAATGCGTATGCGGGATCGCGTCGTCGGCCGTGCCGTGGATCAGCAGCAGCGGAATCGGCGAGATGGCGGCAACGAACTTCGACGCCGCGTAGTCGTTGCCGACCAGCAGGCCGGCGCCCATGAGCTTGTCGTTGGCAATCGAGGAATACGAATAGAAGGTCGACTCGATGGCTGCCGCCTTCACGCCGGCCCGGTTGCCCGAGCCGACGACGGCGATCGCATTGGTGCCGCCCAGGCTTTGCCCGAAGACGAACAGCCGCCCGGGATCGACATCGCCGCGCGAGCGCACGTAGTCCAGCGCGGCGCCGGAGTCCTCGAACACGCCCTTGGGCTCCGGCTTGCCTTCGGACTCGCCATAGCCGCGGTAGTCGAACACGAACACGTTGTAGTCCTGCTTCGGCAGCCACGCCACGAAGCGCCAGTGCGACGTCATGTTCTGCGCATTGCCGTGGAAGTGAACCACGGTGCCCTTGGCTTCCTTCGGGTTCTGACGGCCCACGGCAGGAATGAACCAGCCGCTCAGGCGCGTGCCGTCGGCGCTCTTGAACTGCACGCTCTCGTAGCGCAGGCCGAGCGCGTCGGGCGTCTCGTAGCGCATGCGGTCGGGGTAATAGAACATCGACTGCACGCAGCCGCCCAGGAAGAGCGGTACGGCGCACAGCGCCACCCTCCACCATCGGCGGTCGGATGCTGTCATTGCTGTCCGTCGGCCCTGCGGCTTTCCGCGAGCATGTTGCAGAAGAGGGCGCCTTGCTCGATGGCATCGTCGAGCGCGACGTGGGTGTGCGGCAATTTGTCGAACCAGCGTTTCGGCATCGCGCGCTTGGTGCTGTCGCGGTAGTCGAGCTTCAGCATCGCCATCGCGAACGACTTGACGTCGAGCGCCGAGTGGCTGAACGGGCTCTCGCCCGCGAAGCGCATCAGGTACCAGTAGACGAACAGGAAGTCGAAGCCCGCCGGATAGGCGACGAACACCGGCCGCGCGGGCAGGCCCTTGAGCCAGCTCACGTAGTTCTTCATGGCGCGCGCCGGGTCCTGCAGGTCGGTGCGGCACGCGGCCCAGGCCTCGGGCTGGGTCTTCCACCATGCGGCCGTCTTCGGGTCGGCCTCGGCGTCAGGCAAGGTGTGGAGGTTGGCGCTGAAGGTGGAGAGGAGTTGCTTGTCGGCCGTGTAGGCGGCCGAGCCGAAGCTGAGCATCGAATGCGGGCCGGGGATGGGGCCGTCGGTTTCGACGTCGGTGCTGATGTAGATTTCTGACATTGATTCAATCGATTTCGAGGATGGACCCTACCGAGCGTTGGAGTTCTTCTATGAGCTCAGGGTCCATGTATTTGTATTCGTCGGGGATGTCGAGCACGTGGATCGGCTTGCCTTCCAGCATCCGCGTGAACTCGGCCACCAGCCGCGACTTGTGTTTTTCTTCCATCACGAGGATGACGTCGGCCCAGTCGATGTCGTCGACGGAGACCTTGTGCCGGGCATTCGGACTGGTGCCCGCAGAACGCACCGAGAGCAGCGGATGGCGGCGCCAGATCTGTTCCGCGGTCGGGCTGCGCCACTGGTTTCGGCTGCAGATGAAGAGCACGTTGCGCATGGATCAGGCGCCCGCTTCCGGCAATCGGAAGATGTGAAAGTCCTGCCAACGGCCGGACGAGTTCTCGATCAATGCAACCTCCGTGCAGCTGGCATGAACGGCGCCCAGCGTGAAAAGACGGGCCTGCAATTCGGCCGCGGCTGCGTCCGCATCGAGAGGATTGCCGTGCGCCACGGTGAGATGCGGGATCACGCCCTGGTGCTCGCCGCCGTACGGAGGGAAATCGGGAAAGGCTTTCACGAGGGCCAGGGTCATCGCGATGAACGGCCTGGCCGGTTCCGGTGCAAGGTAGGCCGTCCCGGGGAATCGCCCGATCTTGCCCAGCGAGAACGAAAACGAAGGCGTGCGGTTCAGCGCGCGCTGCGCGCGGGCCAGCATTTCCGGTGTGATCAGCGCGGGGTCCATGAAAGGAACGAGGACTGTGATGTGCGCCGGCACACCGAGCGCCACGGTGGCGTCGTAGCGGCGGCGCAAGTCGCCAGCGAGCGATTCGGCTGCGGGGACTTTCACGACGAATGCAGAGATGGCCATCCGCGCGGAGGATAGCTCAGGCGTCGGCGATGCGGCTCCATTCGATGCCGTGCTTCGCAAGGTATTTGCGCAGCCTGTCCGCATCGTTCACCACGCTGCGCTGCTCGCGCGAAGCCTGAAAAAGCTGCCGCCCTGCATCGGAAAGGCTGCGCGATTGTTTGCAGACCCGCACTACCGCTTCGAGTTGCAGCCGGTCGAACAGGTCGAGCGCAGCCGCGCGCTCTTCGCCCAGCAATGCATCCAGATCCACATCGCCGCTGCCCGCCGCCACCGGCCCCCCGCGTTTCCAGAGCCACCGCAGCCGCGCAATCTCGGCCTCGACCAGCGCCACTGGAATGCGCCCGCCATCCGCCAGTGTGGCCAGCCGCGTCACGCTCGCCGAGAGGTCGCGAAAGTTGCCGCTCCAGATCGCCTCGCCACTCTGCGCAAAGCGCAGGTAGGCCGTACGTGCTTCGGCGTTGAAGCGCACCACGCGATGGTTCTCGGCCGCGTGAATGGCCAGCAGATGGTCGACATTGGGCTCGATGTCTTCGGGCCGCTGCGCGAGGCCGGGCAGGTCGTACGTCCAGAGGTTGATCCGTGCGAACAGGTCTTCTCGAAACCGCCCGGCCGCGACATCGCTGCGCAGATCGCGGTTGGTGCCGGCGATGAGCTGGAAGTCGCTCTCCACTTCCCTGTCCGCCCCCACCGGAAAGAAGCGCTTCTCCTCGATGGCCTTGAGCAGCATGGCTTGCTCGTCGGGCCCGAGTTCGCCGATCTCGTCGAGGAACAGTGCGCCCTGATGTGCGGTGCGCAGCAGCCCGGGCCGGTCGCTCGCGGCCCCGGTGAAGGAGCCCTTCTTGTGGCCGAACAAGGTGGACGCTGCACCATCGCCGCGCAACGTGGCGCAGTTCACCTCGACGAACGGCCCCGTCATCTGATGCCGCGCCTGCTTCAGCTCGAACATGCGCCGCGCCAGGAACGACTTGCCCGCGCCCGTCGGGCCGACCAGCAATATGGGCGCGCGCGATCGCACGGCCACGCGTTCGATCTCGTCGATCAGCGCGTTGAAGCGCGCATTGCGCGTGGCGATGCCGCTCTTCAGGAAGGCGACCGCATCGCGCTGCTCCGCGTCGAAGCGCCGCGCGATCACGTCGTAGCGCGACAGGTCGAGGTCGATCAGCGTGTACTTGCCGGCTTCGCCTTCGCGCTGCTTCTTGGGCGGTGAGGTCTGCGCCAGCACGCCCGGCACCACGCGCGATTCCGACAGCAGGAACATGCAGATCTGCGCGACGTGCGTGCCGGTGGTGATGTGCGTCCAGTACTGCTCGCGTTCGGTATCGAAGGTGTAGGCGCGCGCCCAGTCGTACAGGCGCGTGTAGACCTCGCCGAAATCCCACGGGTCCACGAGGTCCAGCGGCACGAGGTTGACCGTGGTCTCCGGCGACACGGTGGCGATGTCGGCCTTCACCAATTCGGCCAGCGCCTTGTGGCGCAGCGTGTAGAGCAGCTCCATGCGCGAGACGACCATGTCCTCGTGCTGGGCCAGCGAGACGGTGGGGCGCCACTTGTTCCAGCGGCCGGCGCCCTGGCCGGCGTCGAGCTGGGTGCCGAGGAAGCCGATGACGACGATGGATTTTTTCATTATTGGATAAAAGACTATCCAAAATTATAAGAAAACAGGATGACTCTCGATGGAGCAGATGAAAACTGAGAGCGATACATCAGAAAAAGTCCAATCAAATCAAAGGCTTGAAGGATTCGCGCGTAGAACGACCCGGAGCTGGCACACCCGTTGCAATAAGGATCACACATTCAAGAAACGAACGAACAAAAAGAACCCCACAAGGAGAAGTCACATGGCCAACCTTCAACTCTTCCAGACCCGCCGCGGCGCCCTGCAGCCTTCGGCCAATGCGCTCAACGAAGCGGGTGGCGTGGCCTGCGCGCTGCCGCCCCAGCACCAGCTGGCGCAGCTCGCTGCGACCGGTTGCCTGAACAACACCTTCTACGCACAAGCGCAGGACCAGCTCGACGCCGTGCTGGCCCTGGCCCGCGAAGTCGATCCGGTGTTCGTGGCCAAGACGGCCGTGTACGCCCGCCGCGCCGGCCATATGAAGGACATGCCGGCGCTGCTGGCCGCATCGCTGGCGGTGCGCGACGTGTCGCTGCTCGCCAAGGTGTTCCCCCGCGTGGTGGACAACGGCAAGATGCTGCGCAACTTCGTGCAGATGCTGCGTTCCGGCGCGGTGGGCCGCAAGTCGCTCGGTACGCGTCCGAAGAAGCTCGTGCAGCAATGGCTGCTCGAAGCGACCGAAGCGCAACTGCTGAACGCCTCGGTGGGCAACACGCCGTCGCTGGCCGACGTGGTGAAGATGGTTCACCCCAAGCCCGCCGAAGCCTGGCGCGCCGCATGGTTCGCATGGCTGATCGATCGTCCGTATGCGCTGGAGGCACTGCCCCCGGTGACGCAGGCCTTCGAACGCTTCAAGCGCGACCGTTCGCTCGAAGTGCCCGACGTGCCGTTCCAGATGCTGACCGCGCTGGAGCTGGACACGCAGGCGTGGGCGCAGATCGCGCAGCGTGGATCGTGGCAGATGGTGCGTCAGAACCTGAACACCTTTGCGCGCCACGGCGTGTTCGAACTGCCGGGCCTCGCGGAAGCGGTGGCCGCCAAGTTGCGCGATGCGCAGGCGGTGGCCAAGGCCCGCGTGCTGCCGTACCAGCTGATGGCGGCCTACACCGCAACCGGCGCCGAGGTGCCGCACGTGGTGAAGGAAGCGCTGCAGGACGCGATGGAACTCGCGCTGGTCAACGTGCCGGAGTTCGAGGGCCGCGTGGTGGTGTGCCCCGACGTGTCGGGCTCCATGAGCTCGCCGGTGACGGGTCACCGCGGTTCTGCGACCTCGGCGGTGCGATGCATCGACGTGGCCGCGCTGGTGGCTGCCGCCGTGCTGCGCCGCAATGCGGATGCGCGTGTGCTGCCCTTCGAGACGAAGGTGGTGTCGCTGAAGCTGAATCCACGTGATTCGGTGCTGACCAACGCGGCCAAGCTGGCGGCGGTGGGCGGTGGCGGAACCTCGTGCAGCGCGCCGCTGGCGCTGCTGAACCGCGAGAAGGCGCAAGCCGATCTGGTGGTGCTGGTGTCGGACAACGAATCGTGGGCCGACCGTGCCCGTGGCCGCGGAACCGCGACCATGCAGGAGTGGGAGGCGTTCAAGCAGCGCAACCCGAAGGCGCGGCTGGTGTGCATCGACATCCAGCCCTATGCGACCACCCAGGCGCAGGAGCAGGCCGATGTGCTGAACATCGGTGGCTTCAGCGACGAAGTGTTCAAGCTGCTGGCGGTGTATGCCGCAGGTGGCCTGGGCGCCGACCACTGGGTGGGTGTGATCGAAGAGGTTTCGATCTGAGAGAAAAGAGAGAGGGTGCCGTGGGCCTTGGCCCGCGGTGCCCGATCCGAAACGAATTGAACGTCGTCGTTCGGCGAATGCAGGTGTGACTACATCACCAATCCGATGTCACACCGACTGTTGGTCGCCGAACGGAGATGAGGGTTTTTGTGCGAATGCAGGCAGGACTACATCTGGTTTGACCAGGGTTCGACTCCCGGCGCCGGTTCTCCGGCGTGGTCTACGTCTTGCCATCCTCGTCGCACTGTTTTTTGCAGCGAATGCTGGCGGAACTACAGCCTCTTAAGCTCGTGGTCGCGGGTTCGAATCCCGCCGGTCGAAAGGCCGTAGCTCAGTGGTAGAGCACGATTGTTTCGTCGATTTTTGTCGCTGCTTTTTTGTTTTGGGCACGCAGGCACCGAAGGGAGCGCCACTGCGAAAAATGTTGTTGTCATGTCCGCAGTCCGGGTAGCACCGGATGCGGCGGGAAAGTCGGTTGACGAGTACGGTTGAGGATGCAGGTGCTGGCTCCGATGACGGGTCTGTCACTGGCGCGCGTTTCCAATCGTCGACTGGGCCATCGGACTCAAACACCATGGTCGCCGTATTGATGCGGGTTCGAATCCCGCCGTGTCCACCAGTCATGTGAACGTCGTTGTTGTTGAACAGAGAAAGAAAATCATGTTGGAAGAAGATCGCACCACCCAGGAACGGATCGGCTACGTGCTGAGCGGCACCGGCTGGGCCACGTTGAGCTTTCGTGCCGATGCCGGGCCCGTGGAGTTCGCGGTGTCGTACCTGCACGATTCGCTGGCCGATCTCGCCTGCATGGCGCTCGACCTGGTGAAGGGCGCACAGGGCGCTGCGGCGGTCTTCATGGACGAGCCCGGAGAAGTGCACTTGGTGGTGACCGGTGACAGGGATGACCTGGCGTTCGAGCTGCGCCACTACCGCGATTGGGCGAGCTGGGGAATCACCGCCATGGACGACTATGAGGTGCTGGACCATGGGGTCGTCCAGCGGGTGGAGTTGGTGGGCAACATCCATGCGCTGCTGGAGCGCATCTATGTGGACGTGGGGCTCGTGAAGTACCGCGAACTCTGGGTGGAGCATGAGTTTCCGCTCGGCACGTATGAAGAACTCGTCGCCGCATCCAAGCAGTGGCCCTCGGCCTCCTGCAAGTAGAAATTGAACAAAAGAGAGATAGAGAGAGAGAAAGAAAAAATGACGAACTACAAAGTGCATGAAGTAGCCAACGGCGTCCCCGTAAAGATGTGGACTAACGGCGTGCCCGTGGAAGACGAAGCGCAAAAGCAGCTCGAAAACGCAGCGCGCCTGCCCATCGTGTTCAAGCACATTGCGGCCATGCCCGACGTGCACTACGGCATCGGTGCCACCGTGGGTTCGGTGATCCCGACCTTCAAGGCCATCATCCCGGCCGCGGTGGGCGTGGACATCGGTTGCGGAATGATGGCCTGCAAGACCACGCTCAACGCACGCGACCTGCCCGACAACCTGGGCCCGCTGCGTTCGGCGATCGAGAAGGCCGTGCCGCACGGCTCGAACCCCAAGCGCATGGGCCGCGACAAGGGCGCGTGGGAAACGCCGCCCGACGAAACCGATGCGGCCTGGGCCCAGCTGGTGGACGAATTCGACGCGATCTGCGAGGACTATCCGCGCATCAAGAACACCAACAACCACAAGCACCTGGGAACGCTGGGTACCGGCAACCACTTCATCGAGGTGTGCCTCGACGAAGCGGGCGCGGTGTGGTTCATGCTGCACTCGGGTTCGCGCGGCGTGGGTAACGCCATCGGTACGCACTTCATCGAACTCGCGAAGAAGGATGCCGAGCTGCACCAGCGCAACCTGCCCGATCAGGACCTGGCGTACTTCGAGGAAGGCGCCAAGTACTTCGGCGACTACGTGCGTGCGGTGGGCTGGGCCCAGAAGTTCGCGCGTGCGAACCGCGAAGTGATGATGCAGCGCGTGGTTGGAGCCGCGCGCAAGGTCATCGCCAAGCCTTTCGAGGCGCATGTGGAAGCGGTGAACTGCCACCACAACTACGTGAGCCGCGAAACGCACTTCGGCGAAGACGTGCTCATCACCCGCAAGGGCGCGGTGAGCGCCAAGGCCGGCGAACTCGGGATCATCCCCGGCAGCATGGGGGCCAAGAGCTACATCGTGCGCGGAAAGGGCAACCCCGAGAGCTTCATGAGCTGCAGCCACGGCGCGGGTCGCAAGATGAGCCGCACCAAGGCGAAGAAGCTCTTCACCGTCGCCGACCAGATCGCCGCGACCGAAGGCGTGGAATGCCGCAAGGACGCCGACGTGATCGACGAGATCCCGATGGCCTACAAGGACATCGACGCGGTGATGGAAGCGCAGAAGGACCTGGTGGAGGTGGTCTACACGCTCAAGCAGGTGGTGTGCGTGAAGGGCTGACGATGGGACTGGAGTACCGCATCAAGGTGGCCTTGCCATCGCGGGAGGACGCCCGTCGCATCTGCACCCAGGCGGGGTGGGGCTTGCATGTGAAGGAAGGCCCCGATGGTGCCGACTTCTATGCGGCGGCGCCGGCCTCGCCTTCGGAATGGCCCCAGGCCTCGTTGTACGTCGAGGCCGGGGGCTTCCTGATCTGCCTGCATGCGAACTCCGATGTTGCGCGGCAGGTGTTCGGCCGCGTCGTCCAGATGGCGGCCGGCGAAGGCGTCGTGACAGTCGAGGAGCTATAGAAGACCGCGCGGTGGAATCACCTTCGTCGCGCAGTCATCGGAGGTTGAAAAGAATGAAAAGCAACAAGCAACGCCGCGCCGAGATCAAGGCGCACCGCCTGGCGCGCGCTGCGCGCCTCGAGGCGCAACTGCATGCGCCCGATCGGCAACGCAACCCGTGCCTGCGCGCGCCCGGGATGGAGCCGGCCGACCTCGACGTGCTGGGCCGCCATAACAACACCTATGGGCCGCTGCCCACGTATTACCTCGACCGCCCCTTCATCTGCCGAGACTGCGGTGCCGAAGAAATCTGGACCGCGAAGCAGCAGAAGTGGTGGTACGAGGTCGTGCACGGAAGCATCGAGAGCAACGCGGTGCGCTGCCTCGCATGCCGGCGTGCACGCCGTGCATCGCACGCGGCATCGCGCGAAGGCGAGGGCGCAAACCTGATTGGCGAGACGTCGGAGCGCCTGCGCGTGCTGGCCCGCTCCGCGCCGACGCCGGACGCGCGCGCAGAGGTGAACGCCGCGCTCGAGAGCAAGTGGTGGAGCCTGCGCACGCTGGCCATCGCGGCGCTCGGACACTGGGGCGCCGACGACGATATCGCGCGGCTGCGTGCGCTGGTCGACGCGTACCGGCCGGCGTGGGGAAGCTGGGAGCGCGTGGGTGCCGATGCGGCGGCAAAGGCCCTCGCCGAGTGCCTGCGGCATCCCGCCGACGAGGCCTGGGCCATCGAAGCCTGCCTGAGCGGTCTTGCGAGCCCATGGCGATGGCGCACCTTCCTGGGCTGCATCGCGGGCGAACGGATCGCGGCGAATGCCAAGGCCGAGTTCGCGCGCCGGCCGGAAGATCCGCAGCGCCTGTCGCGCATGCTTGCGTTGATGCATTGCATCGGCCAGCCGCCATCGTCGTCGCAGATGGCCATCGTGCGCGCCCATGCGCGCGGCGAGGTGAGCCTGTGGGCCCGGCACTTTCCATCGGAGGCGGCATGAGCACGTTCCCGCTGGGGATGGCGCCGCTGCCGCCGCGCGAGGAAGCCGAGACGGCCGCGTTGCGCGACACGCTGCGGCGCGTGGGCTCGGCCTTCGAATTCGCGGTCTGCCGCGTGGCCGACGACGTCGTGGTGGTGGGCGAGGCGCACCATCGCGCAGTGCTTCGGCTGCTGTGCGACGGCATCGTGGCGGAGTTCGAGCGCTACCGGCAGGAAGCCGTCGCGCGCGACCCGTCGCTCGCGGCAGCCTTCGGCGCCGGCCTCGCCTTCGACGTCGATGCCGCGCATGCCACGCCGCTCGATGCGTCGGCCGTCGTCGCTGCCGGGAGATTCGCCCCGCTGCACCGTGTGCCGTACATGCGCGATCCCGCGCAGGTGCCGTGGTTCGAATGGTTCTGCAATGCCTTCGGCGATCCGCCCTACACGCTGGCCGTCGCGGACGAAGCCGAGCGCGCGCAGCTGTTCCCGCGCTTCTGCGCCTGCACGGGGCTGCTGCCGGGCGAAGACATCGCCGTGCTCGACTGGGTCGGCGACCCGGAGCGGGAACCCGAGCGCAGCACGTGGAGCGGCTATTTCGACGATGGCAAGGAGTGGTGGGGCATCTGGTGCCTCACGGTATGGAACCCGCGGCGCCGAACGCTCGCGGCCATGGTGGCGAGCCAGACCGATTGAACGAGAAAAAAAGAGACCCCCGTGGGAGGACCGAGTGATGAAGTGGTGGAACAAGCGATCCGAGGTCGCACCGAAGACTGACGTCTGCGCGCTGGCGTTCGAGGCGCTGCTGGAACTCGCTTGCTCGTACGACGGATTCCAGCGGGAGGCGGCCGTTGCCGAGCTGGTGCGCCGTGCCGACCCGAGGGCCATTGCCCCGTTGCTGGTGCGCACGGGCGACTGGGTGCCGCAGGTGAGACTGGGCGCGCAGCAGGGGCTTGCGAATCTCATGCGCGACGAATTCGTCGTGCAATGGGCGCACGCACTGCCCGAGCTGGCCTATGTCTTGCGCGTTCGCCGGGCGGACCTGGGCGAGCTGATCGCCGCCATCGAGCAGTTCATGCGGCGAAACGTCGATGCACTGGAGCAGCATGCGCGCGCGCCGGACAACGCCATGCGGCGCTGGATGTTCGCCCTGCGACTCGGCCAGCCGCACACCGGGGCCGAACTGCATGACGTGCTGCGCCGGGGCCTTCGCTCGAACGAGCTGCTGACGTCGCAGCTGTGCCTGAAGGCGCTCGACCGCCTGCCGGAGCCTGCGCAACGTCGGGGGGTGCTCGAAGCCGCGCTGCGCTCCCGCCTGCCGCGGGTGAAGACGGCGGCGATGCGCGAGCTGCTGGTGCGGCTCGCCGGCGCTGATGCCCAGTCCATCGTCCGCGCCATGTGCTTCGACCGGAGCCCGGCGGTGCGCTCGCTCGCCGTGGCGACGCTGGTGGCCGGGCAGGAAGAGATCGCCGATCGCGCGAAAGAGACGCTGCGCTCGCCCGCCGGCGACGCACGGCAGCGCGTCGCGGCGCTGCATCTGCTGTGGTTGCTGAAGGACCCCGAGGCGCTCGTGCTGGCCCGGACCTGGGTGGCGTCGCCCGTCGCATCGTTGCGCCGTCTTGCGCGCTGGCTCCTGCTGGCGGCGGCGCAGGCCGAGCGCGCGGACGTCGGCGCCCAGTTGCTGGATATCCTGGTCGACGTCTCGCCCAGGGTGCGCCGGATCGCGGTGGAGCACGTGCGCCGCGGCGGCCCGTTGCCCGAGGTGGGGGCGCTGATGCGCCTGGGCCTCGCGCGCCGGGACCTGGCGCACGATGTTCTTGCGATGCTCGGGCATGGTTCGCCATGGGACCGCCTGCTGTTCGTCTTCGAGCTCATGGAAAGCGGCGATCTGCCGGGCGATCTCGCCGGCGTCATCACGAACGAAGTGCATGCATGGGTCGAGGCCATGGGAAATTGCTATGTTCAGCCCCTGGCGCCGCAGCGCACCAGGCTGGCCTGGCTCTGGGAGCGGCGCGCACGGTGGCTGTCCGGCGGGCACCCGAAGGGGCTCCTGCCGCATGGCTTTCCGCCGCTGGTCGAATACCACCTGCGCGCGTTCCACGTGATCCGATAGTGAGGGAGGAAAAGAAATCATGATGTTGAAACTCACGTTCCTGGGGACTTCCTCGGGCACGCCCACGCGGCAGCGCAATGTCTCCGGCATCGCCGTGCAGACCGTGCTGGGGCCCGACTGGTTCCTGGTCGACTGCGGCGAAGGCACGCAGCACCGGCTGCAGCAAACGCCGCTGTCCCTGCACGACATGGCCGCTGTCTGCATCACGCATGTGCACGGCGACCATTGCTATGGCCTGCCGGGACTGCTCGCGAGCGCCGGCATGGGCAAGCGCTCGAAGCCGCTGAAGTTGATCGCGCCGCTGCCGGTCTGGGAGTGGTTCCAGGCCACGCGTCGGCTGACGGATCTGCATCTGCCCTACGAGGTCGAGCACGTGGATCTCGAAGCCCGGCCGCTGGTGTACGAGACACCGGGCCTGCACATCGAGCGCCATGTGCTGCGCCATCGCGTGCCCAGCCACGCCTACCGCGTGCAGGTGGAAACCCGGCGTGTGCGGTTGAAGGCCGACGCCCTGCGCGCCACCGGCCTGCCGCCGGGGCCGGCATGGCGCGCGCTGCAGAACGGCGAAGACGTGCCTTTCGACGGGAGGGTGCTGCGCAGTGCCGATTTCGCGGAGACGCAGATCGATACGGCAAGCACTGTGCTGGGCGGCGACAACGCCGAGCCCGCGCTGCTGCACGACGCCTGCAAGGGCGCACAGCTGCTGGTGCACGAGGCCACCTACACGCAGGAGGCGCTGGACAAGGTCGGTCCTGGTCCCATGCACAGCTCGGCACGCTTGCTGGCCGAGTTCGCGCAGGCTGCCGGTGTGCCGAACCTGGTCCTCACGCACTTCAGCCCGCGCCACCAGAATGAAGAGGGCATGGCGGCACTGATGGCCGAAACCCAGGCTTGCTATCGCGGCAATGCCTTCCTGGCCAACGACCTGGACGTGTTCGAACTCGACAGCACCGGCAAGGTGACCGTGACCCGCGCCTGAAGAAATGAAGAATCAGGCGCCAAGACTATTTTCATGACGACTCAAGAATTCCTCCGCTCCGCCCATCCCATCGACCCCGCCATGCGCGTGCAGGTCATGGAGAACCTGCGCGCCATCGAAGCGCGCCACGACGTGACCGTGCTCTTCGCCTGCGAATCCGGCAGCCGCGGCTGGGGCTTTGCCTCGCCCGACAGCGACTACGACGTGCGCTTCATCTACGTCAACCGCCTGCCGTGGTATCTCACGGTGACGCCGCGACGCGACGTGATCGAGGTGCCGATCAGCGGCGATCTCGACATCACCGGCTGGGATCTGCGCAAGGCGCTGGGCCTGATGCGCGAGTCGAACCCGACGCTGCTCGAATGGCTGCGTTCGCCCATCGTGTACCGCGAAGATGCACTCGCGATGCCGCGGTTCCGCGCGCTGTCGGAGGCGGTGTTCTCCAACGCGCGCGGCTGGCATCACTACAGTTCGATGGCAAAGAAGAATTTCCGCGAGCACCTGCAGGCCGACGAGGTGCGCTACAAGAAATACCTCTACGTGCTGCGCCCGCTGCTGGCCGCGCGCTGGATCCGCACGCAGCCCGGCGTGCCGCCGATGCGCTTCGCCGACCTGGCGCAGAAGACGCTCGACGCCGTGCGCGATGCCGCGCTGATCGACGAGATCAACGCACTGCTCGAGGTGAAGATGCGCGCCGGCGAGGCCGCAACCAGCCCGCGCTGGCCCGGCATCCATGCGTTCATCGAAGCCGAGCTGGCGGCCAACGCGGCCGAGCCGGTGACGCCGCTGCCTCAGGCCGAAGAGGCGGGGCTCGATGCGTTCCTTTGCGAGACCGTGCTGCGTTTCGACCCGGCTGCCTCGGCCTCGCAAGAAGGAGTCCACGCATGATCGAACTCGACGGCTCCCAGGGCGAGGGCGGCGGCCAGATCCTGCGCACCAGCCTCGCGCTGTCGGTGGTCACGGGCCAGCCCCTGGCCATCGAGAAGATCCGCGCAGGCCGCGCCAAGCCCGGCCTGATGCGCCAGCACCTCGCGTGCGTGAATGCCGCAGCCGAGATCAGCGGCGCGCAGGTCGAAGGCGCCGAACTCGGTTCGCAGTCGCTGCGCTTCGTGCCCGGCCCGGTGCGCGCGGGCGACTACCGATTTGCGATTGCCAGCGCGGGCAGCTGCATGCTGGTGCTGCAGACCGTGCTGCCGCCGCTGCTGCTGGCCGGTGCGGCGAGCAAGGTGCACCTGAGCGGCGGCACGCACAACCCGATGGCGCCGCCGTTCCACTTCCTGGAGCGCGCTTTCGCGCCGCTGGTGCGCCGGCTGGGCGCAGACCTGCAGCTCACGCTGCGCCGCTGCGGCTTCTACCCGGCCGGCGGCGGCGAGGTCGACGCGGCCATCGTGCCGGCAACGGGCACGCTGCAGCCTTTCGACCTGATGGCGCGCGGCGCGCAGCAATCGGGCTATGCGGAATGCCTCGCCCCAGGCCTGCCGCGCCATGTGCCGACGCGCGAGCTCGACACGCTGGGCGGTGCGATGGGCTGGTCCGGCGAGCAGCTGCGCTTCGGCACGGTCCGCCAGAATGAAGGCCCCGGCAATGCGCTGCTCGCCACGCTGGCCTACGAGCACGTCACCGAGGTCTTCACGGCCTTCGGCGAGAAGTCGCTCAGCGCGGAGCAGGTGGCACACGGCCTGGTGAAGGAACTGCGCGCGTTCCAGAAGAGCGAGGCGGCCGTCGGTCCGCATCTGGCCGATCAGCTTGCGCTGCTGCTCGCGCTCTCGGTGTGGCAGAGCCACAAGACCGCCGCGTTCACCTGCAGCGAGGTGACGGCGCACACGCGCACCAACTGCACGGTGATCGAGCGCTTCCTGCCGGTGCGCTTCGCGATCACCGAAGGCCGCGAAGCCTCGACGGTGCAGGTCTTGCCGGCCTGATGCGGAAAAAGCCGCTCGCTCAGGCGAGCGGCGTCGCGTTGGCGTAAAGGCGCAGCAGCATCGCGCGCAGCGTCTTCACTTCGGCCGCGCTGAAGTCGGAAGTCGCCACCGCTTCATAGTGCTGCGCGAGCGGAATCAGCTCGCAGGTCAGCGCCAGGCCGCGCTCCGTCAGTGCGATGCGCACCGCACGCTTGTCGGTGTCGCATTTTTCGCGCGCCACCAGCTCCTGCGCGGCCAGCCGGTCGACGATGCGCGACAGCGCCGACAGGTCGGTGGACGCATGCGTCGCCAGCTCCGACAGCGTCTGCCGCGGCGTGTGCTGCAGCGACGCGCACACGCGCCACTCGCTGAGACTGAGTCCGTAGGGCTTGAGCGCCTTCGCGAAGGCGTTGCCCATGCGCGCGCCGGCGCGCGCCAGGAGGAACGGAATGGCCTTCTCGAGGTCATGATCGCGGTGCAGGGTTTTCATGGAGACATGCTTGAACAATCAAGTATATAGTCCGCCCCAGTTGCTTGAATAATCAAGTAAAAATGGAGGCGATCATGAGCCGGAACCCTTCCCGTCGGGGCGCCATCGCGGTGGTGCTTTCTCTTCTGTCGGCGGCGCCGATGGCCCATGCCCAAGGGGCTGCGGCCAAGTGGCCCACGCAGGCCGTGCGCTTCGTGGTGCCGTTCCCCGCAGGGTCGGCGCCCGACGTACTGATCCGCCACGTGGGCGCCAAGCTCGGCGAGAAGTGGGGGCAGGGCGTGATCGTCGACAACAAGCCCGGCGGCAGCGGCGTGATCGGCATGAACGCGATCCTCGCGGCGCCCACCGACGGCTACACCTTCGGCTTCGTGCAGGGCTCGGCCATCTCGGTCGCCCCGAGCACCATCAAGGGCGTGAGCTACGACTTCAACCGCGACTTCGTGCCGGTCACGCTCGCGGCCGTCGCGCCCTTCATGCTGGCGGTGCCGGCCAACTCCCCGTACAAGACGCTGGCCGAGTTCATCGCCGCCGCGCGCGCCAAGCCGCAGGGCATCGAGGTGGCCGACAACGGCCGCGGCACCGCGCCGCACCTGGCCTCGGCGCTGCTGGGCCTGCAGTCGGGTGCGCAGTTTCTCGAGGTGCACTACCCCGGCGGCGCGCAGGCGATGCAGGCCACGCTGGGCGGCCAGACCCAGATGATGGTCGAGACCTACAACGTGGTCGCGGGCAACGTGCAGGGCGGGCGCATGCGTGTGCTGGCCAGCATGGGCGACCGCGTCGAGGCGGGGCTGGAGTCGTTTCCGCTCGCAAGCAAGACGGTTCCCGGCGCGGTGGCGCACGGCTGGTTCGCGGTGATCGCGAAGAAGGGCGTCGACCCGCTCGTGCTCGCGAAGCTCAACAAGGACATGAACGAGGCGCTCTTGCTGCCCGACGTGGTCGCCAAGTCGCGCGAGCTCGGCACCTACCCGCGCCCCGGCACGCCCGAACAACTGGCGCGCTACATCGCCGACGACCGCAAGACCTGGCAGGACGTGCTGGACAAACTCAACATCAAACCGGAGTGATCATTTCCATGCAGAACAAGATTGCGCTCGAAGAGCATTTCGCGATCGATCTCACGATTGCCGACTCGCAGGTCTACGCCCGCCCCGAGGTGTGGCAGGGCCTGAAGAACAACCTGCTCGACTTCGAGCAGCAGCGCCTCGCGCAGATGGACGAATGGGGCACCGAGTTCTCGATCCTCTCGCTCAACTCGCCGGCGGTGCAGGCCATTCCCGACGCGAAGCGCGCCATCGAGGTGGCGCAGCGCGCCAACGACGTGCTGGCCGAGCAGGTCAAGCGCCACCCCACACGCTTCGGCGGATTCGCCGCGCTGCCGATGCAAGACCCCGAGGCCGCCGCGCGCGAGCTGGAGCGTTGCGTGAACCAGCTGGGTTTCCACGGCTTCCTGGTCAACGGCTTCTCGCAGGTCGGCGACGAGAACACCGTCGTCTACTACGACGACGCGCGCTTCAACGATTTCTGGACCACCGCCGCGGCGCTGAAGAAACCGTTCTACATGCACCCGCGCGATCCGCTGCTGAGCCGCGAGCCGATCTATGACGGTGCGCACTGGCTCACCGGCCCGACCTGGGCCTTCGCGATGGAAACGGGCATCCACGCACTGCGCCTGATGTCCAGCGGCATGTTCGACCGACACCCCGAGCTGCAGATGATCCTTGGCCACTTCGGCGAGGGCATTCCGTTCAACATCTGGCGCGTCGACCACATCCTGCGCAAGGGCCGCCGCGGCATGCCCTGCGACAGGGAGATCGGTGACTACCTGCGCAGCAACGTGCACATCACGACCAGCGGCAACTTCCGCACGCCGACGCTGCTGTCGACGATGCTCGAGGTGGGTGCGGACCGCATCATGTACTCGGTCGACTATCCGTTCGAGAAGCACGAGGACGCCGCCCGCTGGTTCGACAAGTGCGAGATCAGCGAGAACGACCGCCAGAAGATCGGCCGCGACAACGCTCGCAAGCTCTTCGGCTTGAACTGACATGAACGCCACCAAAGACCCGCGCCCCGTGCTCGTGGCCGGCGGCGGCATCGGCGGCCTCGCCGCCGCGCTGGCGCTGGTGCGCGAGGGCTATCGCGTGAAGGTGATCGAACAGGCCAGCCAGATCGGCGAGATCGGCGCGGGCATCCAGCTGAGCCCCAATGCCTTTGCTGCCTGCGACGCGCTCGGCGTCGGCGAGCATTTGCGCGCCAAGGCGGTCTACACCGAAGAGATGGTGATGTTCGACGCGATCGATGCAAAGCGCGTGGCGAGCATCTCGCTGTCGGGCAGGTTTCGCGAACGCTTCGGCAACCCCTATGCAGTGATCCACCGCGCCGATATCCACGGCGCGCTGCTCGAAGGCGTGAAGGCGACCACAGACGGCATCGAGTTCCTGACCTCGACCAAGGTCGTGCACATCGAGCAGGACGACCATGGTGTCACGCTCATCGACGCACAGGGTGGCCGCCACGAGGGCCAGGCCGTGATCGGCTGCGACGGCGTGCGCTCGGCGGTGCGGCAGCAGTACGTGGGCGACAGCATCCGCGTCTCGGGCCATGTGGTGTTCCGCGCGGTGGTCGACACGGCCGAGTTCCCCGAGGCGCTGCGCTTTACCGCGCCCTGCATCTGGGTCGGCCCCAACTGCCACCTGGTGCACTACCCGCTCAAGGGCGGCGACAAGTTCAACATCGCCGTCACCTTCCACAGCGACCAGCCCGAGGAATGGGGCTCGATGGACGGTGATCCGGCCGAGGTGCAGCGCTATTTCCGCCCGACCTGCGAGCAGGTGCAGCAGCTGCTGCGCATTCCGAAGGCGTGGAAGCGCTACTCGACGGCCGACCGCAACCCCATCGAGCAATGGACCTTCGGCCGCGCCACGCTGCTGGGCGATGCGGCGCACCCGATGGTGCAATACCTTGCGCAAGGCGCCTGCACGGCCTGCGAAGACGCGGTAACGCTGGGCCTCGCACTGCGCCGCGCAGGCGGCGACTGGCCCCGCGCGCTCGCGCTGTACGAGCGCTCCCGCGTGGCACGCACCGCGCGGGTGGTGCTCTCGGCGCGCGAGATGGGCCGCATCTACCACGCCAAGGGCGTCGAGCGCCTGGTGCGCAACAGCATGTGGAAGGGGCGGCCGCAGGAGCGCTTCTACGACGCGCTCGAATGGCTCTACGGCTGGACAGCGGCCACCTGTCTCGACGAGACGCAGCACCCAGGAGAAACGACATGACGACGACTTCCTTCCGGGGCTGGACCCTGGCCGCCCGCGTGCTGATGGCCGCGATCTTCCTCGTCGCGGGCGTGCGCAAGCTCCTGACCTATGGCGCGACGCTCGGCTACTTCGCCAAACTCGGTATTCCGCTGGGCGACGTGGTGCTGCCGCTGACCATCGCGCTCGAGATCGGCGGCGGGCTGCTGTTGATCGCCGGATGGCGCGTGCAGTGGGTCGCGAGCGCACTGGCCGTGTTCACCTTGGCCACGGCCTTCGCCGCGCATGCGTTCTGGTCTGCCGACGCGGCGCAGTTCGCGGGCCAGCTCAACAACTTTCTCAAGAACGTGGCCATGGCGGGCGGCTTCCTGGTGCTCATCGTCCACGCCGGCAGCAGCGAGCGGAAGGCCGGTTCTACGGGCTGAGTGGAAAACTCCTTTCCGCCCGTGTGGTTGAACGGTCCGCGGGGCGGGGAGACACTCGCACGCAATCCCCTCAGGAAAGATCGAGCGATGTCCGTCCAATCCTTCGTCTACAACAGCGTTCCCCAGCGGGTGGTCTTCGGTGCGGGGTCGCTGCAGCACCTGGCGCGCGAGATCGACGCGCTCGGCGCACGCCGTGCGCTGGTGCTTTCCACGCCCGAGCAGCGCCCGCAGGCCGAGCGCATCGCCGACATGCTGGGCGCGCATGCGGCCGGCGTGTTCGACCGGGCCGTGATGCATGTGCCGATCGAAACCGCACGCGAGGCAAGGGAAGTCGCAAGCCGTCTCGGCGCCGATTGCGCCGTGGCCATCGGCGGGGGCTCCACCACGGGGCTCGGCAAGGCGATCGCGCTCGATTCGGGCCTGCCGATCCTCGCGATCCCGACCACCTACGCGGGCTCCGAGATGACGCCGATCTACGGCATCACCGAAGCGGGCATGAAGAAGACCGGCAAGGATTCCAGGGTGCTGCCGCGCACCGTGATCTACGACCCCGAGCTGTCGCTGAGCCTGCCCGTGGGCATGAGCGTGACCAGTGGCATCAACGCGATCGCGCATGCGGCCGAAGGTCTCTACGCCACCGATGCCAATCCGATCATGGACCTGATGGCGCAGGAGGGCATCGCCGCGCTGGGCCGCGCCTTGCCGGCGATCCGCGCATCGGCCCGGGACCTGGGCGCGCGCAGCGATGCGCTCTACGGCGCCTGGCTTTGCGGCACCGTGCTCGGCAATGTCGGCATGGCCCTGCATCACAAGCTGTGCCACACGCTGGGCGGCAGCTTCAACCTGCCGCATGCCGAGACGCACACCATCGTGCTGCCGCATGCCCTGGCCTACAACGCCGCGGCGGCGCCGGAAGCCATGGCGCGCATCGCGAAGGCGCTGGGCGGCAGCAATGCCGCGCAAGCCGTGTTCGACCTCGCGCGCGACAACGGCGCGCCGGTCGCGCTGCGCGACATCGGCATGAAGGCATCGGATCTCGACCTGGCCTGCGCGCATGCGCTCCAGAACCAGTACCCCAATCCGCGCCCGCTGGAGCGCGAGGCGATCCGCGCCCTGTTGCAGAACGCGTGGGAAGGCGTGCGGCCGTAGGCAGGGCAGGGCCGCGCGGGGTTTTCTTTCTTACAGGCCGGCCTGGCGGGTGAACGACACCGTCGGCTTGTTGTAGGCCGAAGGCACCTGGTCGCGGTAGAAGGCGCGGCGGTCCAGGCTTTGCAGCGGGTCGTGCGCGGTGGCGACGGCCTGGTCGCGCACGGCGTTGCGGTCGAGCGTGGCGTCGATGGCCACCACGCCTTCGCCGTTGGCGTCCGAATACGTGTTGCCGCTGCGCGCGGCTGCGACGGCTTCGGCCTGCACGTCGGCGCGGCTGGCATGCGAGGTGATCGCCTGCACGCCTTCGTAGGTTTCGGCGTGCGCGCCGGCGGCGCCCAGCATGGCGAGTGCGGCGGCGGAAAGAGCGATGAGTTGCTTCGTCTTCATGGTGAGAGTCCCTTTGACTGTCTGCGTGGACGGCGGACATTCGTCGTTGCCACAAGATGCAGTGTGAAACCGCATCGTGGTTTGCGCTGTGCGTTTGCGCACCGCTTTCTCCAACTACAGGGGCGTCGTCGCAGGGTGCGGATACAGCACCGCAAGGGGCTCGGAGCGGCCGCGAACGGCCAGCGTCTCGGTGGGGCCCATCGTGTCTGCAACGCCGGCCTGCTGCGCGGCGTACAGGGAGACAACGAGGCGCGATGCAGCGGTCTTGGAGTGGTCCTGCAAACGGCTCGCCGTGTTGACCACCTCGCCGATCGCCGTGAAGGTGGTGGTCTCCAGATAGCCGACTTCACCCACGGCCGCGCGTCCCGCATGCAGGCCCATGCCGAAATCCAGCCGCTGCCCGAACTGGGCTTCGAAGCCTTCGCTCCAGGCGTCCATGCGCCGGCCGATGAGCTCGGTCGCGCGCAGCGCCTGCTTGCATGCGCTCGGCAGGTCGCACTCGAGCCCGAAGATCGCCATCACGCTGTCGCCGATGAACTGGTTCGGCACGCCGCCGCTCTCGCGCACGGCCGCGCCGACGGTGGCGAAGTAGCGGTCGAGCACATAGGCGAGGTCGAAGGGCCACTGCCGCTCTGACAACCCCGACCAGCGCCGCAGGTCGACGAAGAGGATCGCCACGTCGCGCTCGCGCCCGAAGCTGCCGACCGGTGCGGGCCGGCCCTCGTTGGGCCGCGGTGCGAACAGCGGCGTGACCTCGATGTCGCCGTGCGGGCGCAGCTGGCAGGCCAGGCGCACATCGCCCGGCGCGCGCACGCGTTCAAGCGTGCGCTGCTCGTCGCGGCCCGGCTCGCCGATGTGTTCGGCCGGGCCGGCCACGCGCACGCGGCAGGTGGAGCAGCGGGCACGGCCGCCGCAGATCGACACATGCGCGATGCCGTGCGAGCGGCTGGCCTCCAGCACGCTCCAGCCGCGCGGCACCTGCACGGTGCGGTCGGGATAGCGCAGGGCGATGGACGGCTGGCGCGACAGGCGTGCAAACCGGTTCCGCCCCCAGCGCGCCGCCAGCAGGGCGAGCAGCGCGAGTGCGTAGAACCACTTGATGTTCCACTCGGCCGCATTGAGCGCCTTGCCCTGTTCGGGCGTTGGCAGCACGACCGGCGGCACGCCGGTCCACTGGAACTCGCGGCCCATCGAGACGAAACCCATCGCCGCCGTCAGCGGCAGCACCACCGCAACGGCCAGCAGCAGGTAAGAGAAGCGCCGGTAGGCCGGCTGCACCCGCAGCGCGAAGTGCAGGCCGAGGCAGCCGTGGGCCCAGGCCGCGAGCATCATGCCGAGCTGCGCGGCCGCCCCCGGCAGGTTCCACAGCCCCCAGACCACACGGACGTAGGAGCCCTCGATGCCGTAGGCCAGGTAGGCGCCGCGCATGGCGGTCAGGTGGGTGGCCAGCAGCAGCGGCAGCGCAAAGCCCAGCAGCACGCGCAGGCCTTCGAGCGGCGGCATGCGCAGGGTGCGCCGCTCCCACAGGGCGACGACGGCCAGCGCCAGGTGGGTGAAGGCTGCGCCGTACAGCAGCACGGTGCCCGGCAGGCTGTGCCAGAAGCGCTGCACGCCGCGCAGCACGGTCTCGGCCGCGTCAAAGGAAAAGATGCCGAGCGAATGGTTCAGCAGGTGCGCTGTCACGTAGGCCATCAGCACCAGCCCGCTCGCCCAGCGGAGATTGCGCCGCGTCGGCGGTCTCAGCGGAAAAAGGGCTGGGGGGGAACGTCTGTCCATGAACGGGTTCGAAGCGGCACCCGAGCATAATGCGCGCGCCCCAACCGACCGGCATGGCCAAACCTGAACCCACCCCCCGCTCCAGCCTCGCGCTGCGCCAGATCGCGCTGCTCGAAGGCCTCTCCGACCAGCGCCTCGACCTGCTCGCGCAGCAGTGCCTGTGGCACAGCGTGGAGGCCGGCAAGCCCCTGCTGCTGCGCTCCGAACAGCAGGGCGAGGTGTTCCTGCTGGTCTCGGGCCGGGTGCGGGTGACGACCTATTCGGCCAACGGCCGGCAGGTCACCTTCCGCGATTCCGAAGCCGGCGAGCACTTCGGCGACATTGCCGCGATCGACGGCGGTCCGCGTTCCGCCGATGTGGTGACGCTCGAACCCAGCGTGGTTGCCAGCCTCGACCGGCCCGCCTTCATGGCCCTGCTGCGCGACGAGCCGCTGGTGGCCGAGCGGGTGATGCAGCGGCTGGCATCGCTGGTGCGGCAGCTGTCGGAGCGCGTGATCGACCTGAGCACGCTCGGGGTGCAGAACCGGCTGCATGCCGAGCTGCTGCGCCTGGCGCGCGCCGCCGGTTTCGAGGGCAACGAGGCGCGGCTGGAGCCGGCGCCCAGGCATGCGGCGCTGGCCAGCCAGATCAGCACCAACCGCGAGCAGGTGACCCGCGAGCTCAATGTGCTGGTGCGCAGCGGCGTGCTGCGCAAGGACGGCAAGGCCCTGCTGGTGGCCGATGCCGCCCGCCTCGAGCGCATGGTCGCGCAGGTGCGGGGCGACGCCGGCTGAGCCGGATCAGTTCCAGCGGCCGTTGCGGCCACCGATGCTGAAGCGGCCCGCGCCCAGCAGCACCACGGTCAGCGCGCCGAACAGGTACAGGCCCTGCAGTTCGAGCGCCCAGCCGCCTTGCTTGGTCATCGCGAACAGGTCGGCCGCGTGCACCAGGCCGAAGGCCACGAGCATGTTGATGACGACCACGCCGGCTGCCGCGCGGGTCCAGACGCCGGCGATCATCAGCAGCGGGGCCGCGATCTCGCCCACGAACACGAGGTAGGCCAGCCCGCCCGGCAGGCCGGCCTTGGCCAGCATGCCGCCGATGAAGCCGACGCCGGCCGAGAGCTTGAAGATGCCGTGTAGCAGCACGAGCACGCCGATCACCACGCGCAGCAGCAGCTTGCCGGAATCGTCCAGCGTGGCGGGGGAGGGGGTGGCGAGCGACGACGGGGCGATCGGCGCACGCGCGGTGTTGGCGGCTACGGCCTGGGTGTTCATGGCAGATCCTTGAAAGTGGAAGGGTCCGCCACGGAGTGCGGCGGTTGCGGTTCCAGTGTTGCGGAGCTGCCCATCGCCGGGCTGTGCGTTTACGCACATTTTTTGGAGAAAAGCCTGGTCAGTGCGTGCCGAAGTGGCCGGTCCATTTGCGCTCGTAGTCCATTTTCTGGAAATGAGCCGCCATGAAGTCGATGAAGCTGCGCACCTTCGCCGACAGGTGCTTTCGGCTCGGATAGGCCAGGTTGATCGTCAGGTGCGGCAGGTCCCAGTCGTCGAGCGCGGGCACGAGCCGCCCGGCCACGATGTCCTCGTAGACGATGTAGGTCGGCTGCACCAGGATGCCCATGCCGTCGAGCGCGGCGGCGCGCAGCACCTGGCCGTCGTTCGATTCGAGCAGGCCGCGGACCGACACGGTGCGGGTCTCGCCCTTGCGGGTGAAGCGCAGCTCGTTCGGGTTGTTGGCGTGGGTGTAGATCAGCAGCTTGTGCTGCGCGAGCGCTTCCAGCGTCTTCGGAAAGCCGTGCTGCGCGAAGTAGCGCGGCGAGGCTGCGAGGATGCGCCGCGTCTCGCCGAGCCGGCGGATCGTGACGTTCGAATCGGGCTCGAACTCGCGCGTACGGATCGCCACGTCGATGTTGTTGTCGATCAGGTCGAAGTAGCGGTTGGCCGCCTCCACGTGCACCGTCACGCCCGGGTAGCGCTGCGTGTATTCGCGCAGCAGCGGTGCGATGTGGTGGATCGAGAACGAGAGCGAGGCCGTGATGCGCAGCGTGCCGGTGGGGTTGAGCGCCGTGGCGTTCACCGTCGACTCGGCATCGGCCAGGTCGGCCAGGATGGTCTTGGCCCGGCCGCAGAACTCGCGGCCGGTGTCGGTGAGGTAGAGGCGGCGCGTGTTGCGCTCCACCAGCCGCGCGCCGAGCCGGGCTTCGAGTGCGCTCAGGTGGCGGCTCGCGGCGGCATTCGAAAGCCCCAGCGCCTCGGCCGCGCGGCTCAGGCTGCCGGCATCGGCGATCTGCACGAGCAGGGCGATTTCGGTCCAGCGGTCCATGGGGTCTCCGGGGCTTGGTTGTCTCTTTCGGGGTTGATTCCGGGGGATAAACCGCTGGACCCAAACTTTTCCAAGCCTTTGATTTTATGGGGTCGTCCAATGAATCACGATTGAATAGTCTTGAACTGAATTGTTTTGGGAGGACCGAATCCCAAGGAGGCCTCGTGGCGTCGAGTGATTCGCGGCAGCGGTTCGGTAAGTAAATGTTGCTACATTTGCCGTGTCATGGGTCTACGAAATGAAGCGCTCGTGTGGCGCCTGCTGTTGCTGATGTTCGCGGTGGTGGGACTGGGGTGGTGCGTCCCTGCACGGGCCGTGACGCTTGTGGAGCAGGCGCAGCTCACGCTGGCCTTGCGCGGCGAGGCGCCGGCCGAGGTCCAGAAACCGCAGACCGTGGCATTGCCCTATGACTGGGATCAGCGGCAAGGCGCGGTCGACGGCGAGGCGCGGTTTGCGTTCGAGATACCGGCGGCCGATCCCTCCACGCCCGTGGCGCTGTTCGTGCCGCGCATAGGCAACAGTTTTCGTCTGTCGGCGAACGGCCAGGAACTGGCGCGGTTCGGCGCCTTCCCGCCGGAGCCCTACGACGATGCCTCCATTGCGCCGCAGTACTTCGTGCTGCCTGCCTCGGGCTCGGCGTCGCCGCAGCGTGTGGAAATCGTCATCGCGGCGCAGACGGCACGGCAGGGCGGGTTGTCGCCGGTGGTGGCGGGCAGCGAGGCGGAGATTCTTCCGCTGTACGAACGTGCCCTGTTCTGGCACGTCAGCGGTGGGCGCTTCATCGCCATCGTGAGCGGCGTGTTGGGGGCGCTGTCGCTGCTGGTGTGGCTGCGACAGCGCGAACCGATCTACCTCTACTACGGCCTGGGAGAGTTGTTGTGGTCGGTGCAGACGGCACGCGTGCTGTTCACGCATGCACCGTTGCCCTGGCCCTGGTGGGGCGTGCTGCCGCTGGCGGCGTTCCAGGCCGCGGTGCCCCTGCTGTGCCGCTTCGCCCTGGCCGTGGTGGGACGCGAGCACACCCGGCTGGCGCGCCTCCTGGGCCTGATGGCCTGGCTGGCGCCGGTTGCGGCCGTGCTCGGCATCATGGTGCCCTGGCTGTGGCTGATGCCGCTGTGGCGGGGGCTGTGCCTCCTGGCTGCACTGTCGATGATGGTCGTCGTGCTGCGCGTGGCGCTGCGCAGTGCCGTGCTGGAACACCGCGTGCTGGGCCTGGCCGCGGTGTTGATCGTGCTGTGCGCTGCGCGCGACGTATGGGTCATGCGCACCTCGCCCGAGGCCTACGCCATGGTGCCCTGGATCCGCTTCGCCTGGGTCGGCTTCGCCATCACGCTGGCGTGGGTCATCGCCGAGCGCATGCGCAAGGACGCCCGGGCGATGGCGCAAATGAACGCCTCGCTGGAGACGGAACTCGCCGAGCGCAACGCCGCTCTGGAGGCTGTCTTCGCGCGCGAACGGGAGGGAGAGAAGGCGCGCGGCGCTCTGGAGGAACGTCAGCGCCTGGTGCAGGACCTGCACGATGGTCTTGGAGGCCAACTGGTGGGGCTGCTGCGGATTGCCCAGCAGCCAGGGGCGGCCCGCGAGGATGTCGCGCTGCACCTGCGCGACGCGGTCGACCAGCTCAAGCTCACGGTGGACGCCATGCATGCCGATGAGGGCGATGTGGCCTCGACACTGGGCAGCGTGCGCTACCGGTTGGGGCCGCGCCTGCAGGCCGCCTGCATCGATCTGCACTGGGATGTCAGCCGCCTGCCGCTGATGACGGGTTGGAGCGCGCGCGAGTCCCACCAGTTGCAGATGCTGCTGTTCGAAGCGTTCGCCAACATGATGGCGCACTCGGCGGCGACGCGGGCCAGCCTGCATGCGCGACGGGTACCCGTTGGCGGCGCGGATGGCGCGACGGGTGAAGCCATCGAGGTCAAGCTGTGCGACAACGGCCGTGGTTTCGATGCCAGCGCCAAGTTCGCCGGCAGGGGATTGGCGAACATGCGTGCGCGCGCTGCCGCGCTGGGCGGCACGCTGACGCTGCGCTCGCGACCTGGGGAGACCTCCTGGTGCTTGCATCTGCCTGTGCCAAGTAGCAAGTCCCGTGAGGCAACGGTGCTGCTTCCGAGCGCTGCCTCGGGGGGGCATGCGAGCGCTCAGGATGGCTGACGCCGGGCTGGGCATCCAACCATGCAGGGTGGGGAAATCCATTGCGGCATTGACACGCATCCTCGTCCGAAAGAGGACAACCACCCCGGAAACCCATACACTTACTTACAACCAATCCTGCTTCAGACAGGTCTCGAGTTGGGCTCGGAATAGCGATGTAACTCAATAGTTGCACGGAGCGGTGAAAGATGCGCTCATCCCAATGAGCAATTGCGCGCATCCGAGCTTCAATCCTTTCGATTTAATCCGGATCACATGACGGCCCATGCCAGAAAATCTCTGCGCGGTCCGGCTTGAGAAGACAGTCGCACCTGCCCGGTGCTCGCAGTTTTATTGCGACAATCATTTATAAATTACGTCACACATGAAAAAGATCTTTCTGCTGCTGCCCGTCTGCTTCCTCTTTGGCTGCGCCAATCCTATTGCCGATGGCGTCAATAATCTGAGAACATCGGTTAGAAATGGGTTCCAAGACATGAAGATCGAGGTCAGTCCCAGTGTTTCACAAGTGGCAACGCTGGAGGAATTGAAATTGCAGGCATTCCTGGATGACAGGTTCAGCCTGACCGGATTCGTTGCTTACAGCAAATCTTGCAAAAACTTCTTGACGGTAGATGTGCGGTTCTATAGCGCAGATGGTACATCTCTAGGCAATACAACTGCCATGTCGAAAGCGTATCGAGCCCAGGAGCGGGCAAAGATTCAAGGCTCCTTCAAGCAAATCGCACGAGATCGCAAAGAGTTGATCAGCAGAGTTTTGATCGACGACCTGAAGTGCATTTGATTCTGAATTGAGGGTGCCATTGATCAATGGCACTGTGATCAGGAATTTCTCTCTCCGACCGCCGGCAAGATACGGCACACCATAAGAATTTCTCATTCAAGGAAAGGGAGATATTTCCCATGAAAAGGTTCGCTCTTCTCGCAACATCTCTCGCTCTGCTTGGCTGTCAAGTCACCGTTAGAACCTCTGACGGACAGACCACCTCGATCAAGCCTGTGATCCAGGATGGCGCCGCACCACAGGCCAATCAACCCGTAACTGCTGGCGCACTGACCTCTGGCGTTTATAGCTACCAAGCGCAGTCGCGACGCAAAGATGGCAAAGGAAAACTGCAAAATGAAGTCGCCAAATTCAGTTATTCCGTTGCAGACATCGGTAGTGGGCGTGCCCTGGTGAAATTCAAAGGCGACGCCAGCGCTGCTGACCCCGGTGGCTTTGGCGGCGTGATCAACGGAGCTGTTGAGACCTCCGGCGTTGCCACATTCAGCAATGGGGTGTGGGTACTGAGCGGCAAGAGCGAGGATGGTGGGTGTGAAAGTCGTTTTGTCGTCGAAGACACCGCGATCAAACATCTCGGTGGCCGCTGCAAAGATGCCGGCAACCTGGGCGATATGGCCTGGCCGCGCGAGAATGCCGTATTGCGCTTTACCCGCCCGTTGCGCGACAGCGAACGTACGGAACTGAAACGCAGCACCGGTGTCACGCAAAGCACGATGACCGGCTCCACGCCAGCCAGAGGCGATGGCGTTGCGTTTGCCGGCCTGATCGGCAAGACCTTCCCCGCAATGCAACTCCCCTATCAAGCCTTTGGATTCGACGCATATGACGCCAAGCTCGAACCCATTTCTGTGAACGAAATGCGTGAAGGCAAAGTCACGGTCTATCCGGTTCGCAAGGGCAACGTGCGCTATGTGGTGGTGGCCGCTGCGGCGGGCAACCAGATGCAGCGTGTGGTCGACGTGCGTCAGGCTGCGCCCAACACTGGAAAACTGCGCTTTGTCGCGTCGAGCCCTGAGACGGGAGACCTGATGACCGACTGCACGATCAACGGTAAGCAGGTTGCTCAAGTGTTTGGTTTCGCCCAAGCCGGAAAGAAGCGGACTTATGCCGGACAAGTCACTGCCTCTGGTGAATCGGCTTGGCTGGTGCAACCTGGCGGCACCAATATTGCCGCCCTCAGGCCAGGCGACAAGCTGGTCTGCACGGATGTGATCTTCGGCGGTTAGTCGTCCCTGCTTTCGACAACGCCACGCCACTGACGGCGGCGGCTTTGTCGACGGCGCACAGGGCTTGGCCTTCGGGAGCTGACTCTGAGGAATACTCCGCTGGACTCAAACGCGGCTAACCTGTTGATTGCTGGCGGCCACCCAAAGAGTCACAACCAAATAGTCCTGGACCGAGTTGTGTCAACGATTCCAACGCCACACTGAATAGTGTGTTGGACTGATTTTCTTTCCTATCGCCTTGGCACGGTCTTTTTTTTTTGAGGCCACTGCGCCTATTGCGAAAAGGAACTTAGCCCCGGGTGCTAGTCGCGCGATAGCCATTGACTGTCGGTCGATGGGGCGGCTACAGAAGATCAAAGAGGGTTAGACAGAAAAAGGGCGAGTGAGGCATGCCGCCTACAACTCGCCCGCGTACAGATGCGTAGGGCACTCAGGTTGCAAACGGCATCGAATCAAATTCGGACTCGATGGTCTTGTGCGTTGGCGCATAGACCACCGGCGTGGCCGAACTCGAGCCGTTCAGCCCCCATTCGGCACTCTTGCTATAGACGTACCCGCACGGGCAAGAGAAGAAGCCGAGCAGCTTGTTGCCGGTGCGTTGCACTCTGACGTACTTGATGGGCTGCGCGTCGGCATGAGGGACCGTATGGTTTGGGCACTCCCAGGGACCTCTGCCGTACTGATGTGAGAAATCCTCTTCGTGCTCGAGGAAGTCTTTCATCAGCAAATGAGAAAGCGGATGAGCTGCGGGGTTCCCTCGCACCAATTGAGTCAACCAGTATCCGGAATTGAGCGCGTGGTGGATCGCACCCGGAAGCAGTTCAAGCGATCGACCGATGTGTGCTCGCAGTCTTGCAGTTGTTCGAAGTCTGTCCAGAGCCTTGCTGCCTTTGTACGAACCCTTGGCGCGCAGTTGATGGCTGAAATCCGTACCGGCCTGGTCGTCTGCAGGTGCTTCACGCCGCTGCCCCAGAAGCTCGTAGCTTGCCTGCGCGATCCGCAAGAGAAATGGATATTCGCCGACATGCGCAGCGGGTATCAAAGGAGGTCGATCTTCTGTGCAGCGCTCTGGTGATGCATAGAAGAAGGTTTTTCTGATCGATGCGAGACCCTCTCCAGCGGGCTCGAATGCAAAGAGACTGAAACGATGTCGCGGACAGACCAGCACACCAGGAATCTGATGCTCCCGACGCCAATAGACCTCCCCATGCTCTTTTTCCATCTCCCTAGCGCAGTCGGCGCAGTACTTCAAGCGCAAAGGGCCGGAGCTTCGGCCAGCAGCCAGACCGGTCTGCTGGCCATAGAGCGTCGGTTGTCCCGTCTTGAGTTTGGAGCGAAGCGCACTGCGTGAGACTTCCGTCTGAAAAGTCATCAGGTACGGAAACAGGGTTTCGTCATCGATGAGCCGGTCCGGGTCGATGCCAAAAGAGGCCGGAAAGCATCCCGTCAGATGATCCAAGTGACCCGGGAGGTCGAGGACCGTCGAGCAATTGATACCCCCGACAAGACGTCGCAATATCCGCGTCGGCGGGGGGGCCCCCATGTGTCGCCACATCCTGGCCAGGCGGGAGTAGAGAATCTCACCCGGATAGGGCTTGGGAATGTAGGCGAGCATGGTGGGGCAAGGGCTGAGTCAGGGGCCAGGCAGATCAAGGTCCTTGCCCGCTGGCCTGATGAGCCCCGCCTCCCGCAAGGCCTCGTAGGCGCCTTTCTCGTCCTTCGAACCGGTTTGCACAATGCCGCGCAGGTCATCTTTCGCCATCGGTTCGCGCGGAGCTTTTTGGGCCGCCGATTCCTTGGGGGCTGCGCGCGTGGCGGGAGGTGTTGACGTTGCCGAAGGTACCTCCACCCGCGCAATGGCGTCCGAAACCACTTTCATCAACTCCAGGGGATTCGTCGGCAGGTCCTTGCCAAGCGAGGCGAGCACGAGCGCGGCCAGATCTTCGGACAGGCCGAATTGCTGCATCGCTGCGATTGCTCGGGACTGCGGTGTGTTGTCTGCCGTCGAGGCTGTCCGTACGGACGGCGGCATTTGATACGAGGTCGCGCCCGTGCTCGCGCTTGTATAGACGCTGTCGAGGTGCTCGTCCAGCGACTGGAGGTCGTCATACTTGGCGAGCAACGTCTCATTCTTGTTGCGCAACGCCGCGATCAGATCCTTCACAAGATAGAAGTCGTCGCGGAACACCTTCTTCAGCAACTTGACCGTTGTCGTTTCTTTCCGAGCAAGGTCGGCTTCGCCAATCGAGATCAGCCGCAACTGAGCGACCATGAAGATTGCAACGACCAGACTGGTGATGCCCTGGGTGAGGTCGTGCAGTGTCGCGGAGAGTTCAGGCGTGAGTGCCGTGAAGTTGCGCGTCCACTGGAACACCCACAGTCCAGAGACGAAGGCGTCCCATTCCGGCCCCATCGGCAGTGGATTCCAGGCGATCGAGCCGTTCGCCGCAGCCCGCCGGGCCGGGGCGAAATTGCGCTTGAGGACTTTCATCGCTCGAGGCGTCCCGACAAACGCAACTGGAATCCCGATCTCGTTGCCCAGCTTGACGAGGAATGCCAGGACCTCTTGTCCCAGGTCACTCTGGGCTTCGGCGAGATGCTGGATCTCGTCGATCACCAGAATGCCCAATGCGTGCGTCGACGCCACCACCGCCATCTGGACGATCATGATGTCGGTGGTGCCCTTGCCGTACAGATCCATGTAGTTCAGGCCCAGCAATCGATCGATTGCGGAGAAGAAACTCAGACACAACTGCTTCGGGCCACCCGCACGTGGGCACTGGATGCGCAGGTGTGTCAACTGCGACATCCCGAGGTCCGGGTGCAGGATGACCTGGGGGTAGTAGCCCAGAGCTCGTTCCAATGCACGTGTCTTTCCCGCACCAGAAACCCCAAGAATCGCGAGACTGATCGCGGTCGATTCGAAAGGGGCAACGAAGCTCGGCGCATTGCTGGCCTTCATGACGGCGGCAACGCCACCGGCCAGGCGCAGCGCGTAGCCGCGCTGCACCGGGTCGCGGCCCATATAGCCGTCGCGCAGCATCAAGTCCAACGTTTCCGCTAGAGAGACCTGCCTAGCCATCGGGAGGAAGAAATGTCGGAGCCGCAGAACGCAGTGCTTGCGCAGCTTGGCGGGATACTCGCGTTCGTTCGGATGGAAAGTGATGGGCTGCGCCATCTGGTCGGCCCATTCTTGTGCGGAAAGAATGGGTGGAAGCACCCGTGTGAACGGGTGGGCCTCGTACTCGGGCAGCGTGACCGCGCTGCGCATGGATTCGGACACCGCTTCAGGCACCGATGCAGATACCACCTCAGACATTTTGCGGACCCTTCCTGATTTTGGTGATGCTCGGCAAGTCGTAGTCCTCGTCCTCATCCTCAGGCGTGTCGGGCGTCGGACTCGGGAAGTCGATGACCTTGGCGCCCTCCGACGGTGCGTCGGTGGGAAGAGAGCCCTCCGGACGGAAGGCCTCGGTGCGCCGGATGTCCCGCTTCTCGGCGGCGCGGTTGTCGCGGATGTCCGCCACGCGTTGCGCCTTGGTCAGGTGGTCCATGTCCGGCCGCATGCCCTGAGCCAGCGCGACGATGGCGTTGATGGTGTCGGTGGTCTTCGCGCCGGCCAGTTTGTGCTTTGTCTGGCGCATCGACGCGGCCATCTTCTCCTCATAGCGAATCTGCTGGATCTCGACGTCCGAGAGGCCGCGAACCCCGCGGCTGCGCTCGGTCAGTTCGCACACGACATAGTTGAGCGCTCCTTCCAGGTGAAGGTAGATGTGGTCCATCAGGCGTGGGTCGTAGGAGGCCTTCAGGCCGCTGCGGGCGTTGCCCTGGCGGGCATGATCGAACCAGCCTTGCTTCATCGCGAGGTCGCAGGTGTAGAAGTTGCTGCGGAAGTAAAGCCCTTCGGGCTGCACCGAGACCTTGTCGGTCGGCATCACGGCAAAGCGCACCTTGTCCGGCGGATAGGCGCGAAGGGCGCCGGAGGTATTGGCAATACCCCACTCCCACATCTCGACGGGGATCGGCGGGACACCGTCTTCGATCATCCCCGCCGACTTGTCGTAGGTCACGAGCTCGCGGTTGTTGTTGTGCTCGAGGATGCACCGGATGATGATCTGCGTGAACTGCTCGATGTCGAGCGTCGCGTCGAGCCGGTAGTCCTCGGCACCACGCTCGCGGAAGTCCGGCTTGACGTAGCCCGGAACGTAGGGCGCGAACATGGCCTGCAGCAGGCGGAACCGCACCTCGACCACGGACTTCCAGTCCGCCCGGTAGGGCGCGGTGTTGTACACGTCCACGTTGAAGTTCTTGGTCAGGCTGTCCGATGCCGCGCTCTTGACCTCGGCGCCATCGGCCATGACGGCGGCGCAGACATGCTGGCACGGCCACTCGTGCGGCTCGATATTGACGCCGGCCTGCTTGCAGTATTCGACCTTGTCGGAAAACGCATTGGCCAGCGCCATCATGGCGCCGATCCAACTCGCGGGTTCCAGCGAGGCGTACACGCCTACCACCATGCGGGAATAGGTATCCATCACCACGTATAAGGTCGGCCTGCCCACTATCCTCGTGCGATCGGCGCGCGAGACCAGATAGACTGTTGGCGCCGACCGGAAACTGAGCCAGTTTTGTATGTAGTGCCGAAGTAAAAGTGAGCCAGGTGTTCAACCTACCCTGCTGTTTATTTAAGCAGCGGGGTTCGAGGAGTGATCACCATGGACATGATTGGCAGAATCCGACGGCTGCACGTGAGGGACAAGCTGTCGGAGCGCGAGATAGCGCGCATGACAGGGCTGTCTCGCAACACGGTGTCGAAGTGGCTGCGTGCACCGGTTGCCGAGGCGCCGAAGTACCGGCGCGAAGCACGGCCGAACAAGCTGAGTGCATTCGAGACAGCGCTGAAGCAGGCATTGACGGCCGATGCGCGACGGCCCAAGCACGAGCGGCGCACGGCACGTGCGCTGCACGCCGAGATCAAGGCGGCGGGCTACGACGGCGGTTACTCGGCCGTCACTGACTTCGTTCGAGCCTGGCGCCAAGGCGAGGGGCAGGCAGTCAACGTCACCGCGTTCGTTCCACTGAACTTCGAGCTCGGCGAGGCCTTCCAGTTCGATTGGAGCGAAGAAGGCCTGGTCGTCGGCGGCATCTACTACCGCATGCAGGTGTCGCACCTGAAGCTGTGCGCGAGCCGTGCGTTCTGGCTGGTGGCGTACCCGAGCCAAGGGCACGAGATGCTGTTCGACGCCCACACGAGGTCATTCGCAGCGCTGGGCGGTGTGGCGCGCCGCGGGATCTACGACAACATGCGCACCGCCGTCGACAAGGTTCACAAGGGCAAGGGTCGCACCGTCAATGCCCGCTTCGCAGTGATGTGCGCGCACTACCTGTACGACCCTGACTTCTGCAACGTCGCATCGGGCTGGGAGAAGGGGCGTGTGGAGAAGAACGTGCAGGACAGCCGTCGGCGCATCTGGATCGAGGCGGCCCGGCGCCGCTTCGGCTCCTTCGTCGAACTCAATGCCTGGCTGGGCGAGCGCTGCCGGGCGCTGTGGACCGAAGTCCGCCACCCCGAGCACAGCCAGTTCAGCGTGGCCGAGATGCTCGAGTACGAGCGGCCTCACCTGATGCCAATGCCCGAACCCTTCGATGGCTATGTGGAGAAGCCAGCGCGGGTGTCGAGCACCTGCTTGGTGTCGGTGGCACGCAATCGCTACTCGGTGCCATGCGAGCTGGCCGGGCAGATGGTCAGCACGCGGCTGTATCCGGGCAACGTCGTGGTGGTCGCAGAGGACGCAGCGGTGGCGCGACACGAGCGCCTGAGCGCCTCTGGGGGCACCCGCTACGACTGGCAGCACTACGTCCCGCTCATCCAGCGCAAGCCTGGTGCATTGAGGAACGGTGCGCCCTTCGCAGACATGCCCGAAGCACTGCAACAACTGCGCCGCGGCCTGCTGCGCCAACCCGGTGGAGATCGCGTGATGGCCCAAGTGTTGGCCATCGTGCCGACGGCGGGGCTGGACGCGGTGATCGCGGCGGTCGAGTTGGCGCTGGAGAGTGGTCCGCCGTCCGGACGGGTCAGCGTGGAGCACGTCGTCAATGTGCTCGGCCGGCTCACCGCGCCGGCAACACCGCAGAGTGCCGAGACGGCGCTGCAGATCGTCACACCGCCGCTGGCCAACACGGCACGCTACGACAGCCTGCGTGGACAGGAGGTGGACCATGCGTGACGTGACAGTCGAACTCAAGGCACTGCGCCTGCACGGCATGGCCAGTGCCTGGTGCGATCTGGCGGAGCAAGGTGCCGCGTCCGGCCTGGATGCCTCGCGCTGGCTGGTCGAGCACCTGCTGCAGGCCGAGACCACGGACCGTTCGATGCGTTCGGTGCAGCACCAGATGAGCTCGGCGCGCTTCCCCGTGCGCCGGGATCTGGCCGGCTTCGACTTCGACGCGTCGGTGGTCGACCAGAAGCTGGTCCACCAACTCGCGATGCTGGAGTTCACCGAGGCCGCGCACAACGTGGTCTTGGTCGGYGGTCCGGGCACAGGAAAGACCCATCTGGCAACGGCTCTGGGCGTGTCGGGCATCACGCGCCACGGCAAGCGAGTGCGGTTCTACTCGACGGTCGATCTGGTCAATGCACTGGAGCAGGAGAAGGCCCAGGGCAAGGCCGGGCGTATCGCGCTGAGCCTGCTGCGAATGGACCTGGTGATCCTGGACGAACTGGGCTACCTGCCGTTCAGTCAGGCCGGCGGCGCGCTGTTGTTCCACCTGCTGTCCAAGCTGTACGAGCACACCAGCGTGGTGATCACAACCAACCTGGACTTCGCCGAATGGTCGACGGTGTTCGGCGACGCGAAGATGACAACCGCCTTGCTCGACCGTCTCACGCACCACTGCCACATCGTGGAGACAGGCAACGAGAGCCATCGGTTCCTGCACAGCAGCGCCACGGCGAAGAAGTGCATCAAGGCCAGGGAGCAGACCCGCAAGACAGGCACAAAGGCCGATCCAACAGACGCCGCCGATTGACGACTACCGCTCGTGGCAAGGCGCTACGGGCTTCGCCCTTCGCGCCTTATGAGTTCGATCACAAGAAGCGAAAAGAGGTCACAGAACAAGGCAAGACATACACCTATCCACAGCCGACCATTGCTGCGTCGGCTTCCACCCCTGGCACACGATTCAGTCGGCGCGGTGGCTCACTTCTACTTCGGCGCGGACACTATTGCGCTTGTCGAGGAAATGGGAGAACGGGCCGCCGAAGGAAGGCGGTGGCGATGGCCGCACCGAGACACAGGACAGCGCTGAGGACAAAGGCGCGCCCCCCAAACGCAGCGTACAGGTGGCTTCCGCCAAAGATGATAGCGGCCGTCAGCATGCCCACTGTCGCAGCATAGACGCCGGTGCCTCTGGAGATGGCATGCGGCGGGACTGTCGTCTTGATAAAATTGGCTGCGCTCAACTGTGTGCAGCTGAGCGTAGCACCCTGCAAAATCTGGACGATGACAAGCGTACTGAGTCCCCCGGCTTCGGCCAGCAAGCCCCAACGCACCACACCTGCCAAGCAGGCATAAAGCAAGAGCGTCGGGGCGGGCACGTGCGCCAAGATACGACTGCCCAGCACGAAAACCAGGATCTCCACCGAAACGCCCAGGCTCCACAAGGCGCCGATTGATGACGACGACAGGCCGAGGCTTTGCCAGAGGATCGCGTTATAGGCATAGAAGAGACCATGGCAGGCTTGGGAGACAGCAGCACTACACAAGAAGGGCACGAAGCCTGGCAGGCGCAGCACCTGCATCAAGGAGGCCTTCGTTGCCCGAGTCGCCAGGATGCGCACGTCAGGGAGTCTGGTCGCCATGGCAGTCTGAATCAGATAGAAAAAGACCAGCGCCAGTGCCACATAGTTCAGTCCGATTCGGTCAAGGACTGCACCCAGGGTAACAATGATGAACACCACGGCCAAGGAGCCGATGCCACGTAGGCGACCAAAGTCAAGGCCAAAGCGTGTGGCATTGTTCAAGACGATCGATTCGCTCAATGGGATGAGGGCGGTACAGCAGGCGTGCATGGCCGCATACGCCGCCACCACCCAAACGGGGCTACGCGCGCTCAAGAGCAGCAGCGCACCGATCGATGACCCTCCCAGCAGAACCAAAAGTACATTCTTTCGGCTTTCCCGTGCGTCGGCGATCATTCCCACCAGAGGATTGATCGCCAACTGCAACAATGCTCCAAAGGCGAATAGCTGGCCAAGCTGTTGGGTGGTCAGCCCTTGCGACTTCATCCACAGTGGTAGAAAGCTGATTGTGACGGCCACTGGCCCATACAGCGCCACGTAGTAGACGTAAAAGGCGGCTCGAGTATGCACTGCTAACCTCTTTTCAGGATTCGCGACTTAACATGTTCATCTGACACTGCAGTGCAGTGCAGTGCAGCAGGTGCAGAAGCTCATCGCCGAGAGTCTTGCCACATGCTCCTCGCACTTCATCGAAAGACGTGCACCTGTGCGGCACGCAACGCTCCGCGCACAGCACCACCAATGGCGTGGATCTCCATCTCGTGGTCTCGTGGAGCGCTTTGTCTCGCGTAAACATGCGGGGGGACTACATTGCTGTAATCCCCGACGTGACCAATCGGGCTGCGCAGCCTCCCTGCGGCTGGTCCATATACGCAGGAGGAGCTGAACTTCTACCAAGCGAGAGCACCCGGCGCATTGGCGAGATGCAGGGCCTGTCCAGAATCTTTGATGCGGCTGGGGTCACCGCTTGCTGGCGGCGCTTTGTAAACGACGTGCATCGCGTCCCAGCCTTGTTGCAAAGCGCCGCGAATGTCTGTCTCCAACCCATCGCCAATAGCCAAGACGCGCTTCGGTGAAGGCCAAAGTGAACTAGCCACCGATAGGGCTTTGGCATAGATAGGTGCGTATGGTTTGCCGGTGTAGCGCACGCTGCCGCCATATTCGCGATAACGACGGGCGAGCTCACCCGCGCAGAAAGAGATTTCGGTGCCGTTCGGCGCAACGAGATCGGGATTTGCACACAACATGGGCAAACGCCGTGCAGCTAAGCGTTCCAACAGTTCGTCGAATTCCCCAGGATGGCGCCCGCTCGTACCCGTACAGATGATGATCTCAGCGTCCTCGGCTTTGCTGAGGGGCGGCCGCATGCCAGTCCGGTCTTCTACCTCGTCGAAGAGGACGAGGTCCCGATCAGGTCCGAGGTGGAAGAGCGGGAGGTGGGTCCATTCGCTCAAGATGTCCACAGCGATATCTCCCGATGTCACGATGGCGTCCCAGCTGTCGCGCGGCAGTCCCATCTCCTCGAGGTGAGACTGGGTGTGTGCACTGGGTCTGGGCGAGTTGGACAGCAGCACGACAGCCCCCCTCGCTTCAGCGCGGTAGCGCCGCAAGGCGACGACTGCCGCAGGGAATAGCGCTACGCCGTCGTGAAGCGTTCCCCAGAGGTCACACATCACAACGTCGTAGTCGCCCGCAAGCTGCGACAGCCCGCGGATGTTGCCAGCCTCGTAAACACGTGATGTCATTGAGTGATCAAAATAAATCGAACGATTCACGCCGAGAGGTCCAATCCGCCATTCGCTGGCAGGGTTGAATTGCCTCCGTCGCGACTTGGCTGTCGGATTTCCGGCCAGGAAGGCAGAAATACGTTTGGATAAAGCCGCACCGCGCGGAGCGCCTCATTTACGAAATCCGTCCTAATTTCTTTCAGACGTGAAACGTTCCCTCAAAAGCTGACGGGCAGCGACGAACTCCTTCCTGGCTGGAGGTCACTACGATCGAGAAAGTTCGACAGCCTCTCTCCTTCAGGGGC
The DNA here is from genome assembly GCF_056402375.1 of Variovorax sp. P4_B10. Taxonomy (NCBI): domain Bacteria; kingdom Pseudomonadati; phylum Pseudomonadota; class Betaproteobacteria; order Burkholderiales; family Comamonadaceae; genus Variovorax; species Variovorax sp. P4_B10. Next base: position 112,606 of record NZ_JBFUHN010000009.1, read on the forward strand.
CGGTAGGAACTCGGTCAATGGCGGCAGGCCTGACCGAAACAGCCTACATCTAATCGAAAACTCTCTCGTCAGATCGCGATGCCACGATCTATAACTGTCGATCTCGAGACGAGTAATTCGCTCCGACTCTTCTGTGCCCATGAAGCACGGAGTGGAGTTCAACAGGTTGCGACTCGCGTCGAAGAATTCGTCGGAAAGATTGATGCAATCCAGAATCAGTTGTCGCGCCTCGTTGATTCCCCCCAAACCCCTAGACATCAGCTCAACGTACCTCGTGACCAAGGGCCTGTACTGATCCGGTAGATACTCCAACGCCCTCGGAGTCCATTTCATCTCTGAGTTTGTATTCCCGAACATGTGAGTAAACGCTTGCGCTATCGTTGACAAGAATAGGCGCGCCCGCTCGCATCCCATCGGTAAGTCGCCATCGCGCCAAGCGCCGGCGACGTCGTTGAGCAGGGGGTAGTGTCCTGCGACGTTTCGAAATAGAAGATAGCAGAACCGATCGCGCGATAGTCCTGAAGCCATCAAATCCTCAAAATCGGCGTTGCCCTTCAGTACAACTGCGGAGTAGAGCCGATAGATTGTCTTCTGATCCGCCACCGCCATCGTGTTGATAAGCATCTTAGTCCGCCGAGACGCTTGATCGAACGCCTGATGGACCGCGGTCTGAAGTGTTCTTAATTGTTCCTTCGTTCTGTATTGCGTATCCACAATCATTCCAGTCGAGGCCATGTAGTCTGTGACTGAAACCAAGACCCCGTCCTGGCTGACGTGCCTATGGTGCAGATGCGCAGGGAAGTCCGACGCTTTGGGAGGGGTGTCGGATATGACGTAGACATCCAAGTCGGAGGTGCTGGAACCAAACCCATCGACGAGGCTGCCGCCGGCCAGCACGATGTCCCCTTCGGCAAAGTACAGATGACGTAACACGTCCTCGATGTCGATAGAAATTCTTCCGCCGAGGGCGTGTATGTGGGTCGAAGAAACATTCACGTTATTCATAAAAATCTCCGTTGATGGGTGTCTTGTTGGGAAGAGACCGCTTCCTACTTTGGTTATCCGTGGCCGCGGGCGTGCTATCGCCTATGTCCTGCTCACTAGCACTTCATTGATCGTTGCCACGATCCTTTCGTTGGTTGCGGAGTCTTTGACGGCAACTCTAATCATGTGCTTATTGACGTTGCGGCCCATGCTCGAGATATCTCGCAGATAGAGACCCAAACTACGGCATCGTTGAACGAAGTTACTAGCGACGCCAGAGCCTTCGGGCATCTCTACGAGCAAGAAATTCGCGACGGAGTTATGAACCTTGAACCCTAGCTGACTCAACCCCGATGCGAGTATTTGCCGATACTTGTGGGTCTCCCGATACCGTTCGGCGTAGTATTTCTGATCTTCCATTGCGGCGATCGTTGCAACTTGAGCAGGAAGGCCCACAGCCCAAGGAGGTGAGAAGGGGACAAGTCTATCGATGAGGTCACTGTTAGAGCAGAGATAGGCGGTTCGAGCTCCGCTCAACGCGTACACTTTGGATAGCGACTTACACACGACGACGTTCGATTTATCCGCTGCGTAAGTTGCCATCGATTGGGAACTGTCGACATAGTCAATATATGTTTCGTCTACCCAGAGCAGAGTCTCCTTAGGAATAGCCGCGTGTAGCTGTTCTAGCTCTGCCCTTCGGATGAAGGTACCAGTCGGACTGTTCGGATTCACGATCACAACTAGGTTTGGGCGCTCTATTCGGACCGCTGTGATGACATCAGAGATGGATAGCGTGTACGCCCCCTGCGGGTCGTATCGAAGCGGCACCCTCACGGATTCGCATCCGACCACCTGATCAAATATGTGGAGATACTCCCCGTAGGTCGGATCCAGAGTTAATGCTTTGCTCTGGGCGTTCAGCAGTTGCTGCATCGCCAGAAAGATCAGGTCTGAGGACCCCGCGCCCGCAAGCAGATTGCGCGCGGAAACACCGATCCGTTCGGCCAGTACTTCGACCAGCCCTTCACAGTGAGTGGGAGGCGATGTGCGAAGAATCCAGGGTAGGTGCTCTCGTAGCTTCGAAACCACCAGGGGTGATGGATCAAACCATGCATCGAGTACATCCGCGTTGATGCACTTGCCGACATTCGATAGATTGTCAAATCGCGGTCCGATGAATTCGAAGGATGCTCCGCCGTGATAGGCCTTGGCCTTGAATGCATTGGTCATAGACACAGTCTCTTTCGGAACAAAAATGGGACAGTTGGGGCATGCTGGTATCGACGCTATGACGGCGTCCTGATGAAGCCCTCTAGCCGCTCGCGCAGGGTTTCTAGGACTGCAGCAAGCTTGCGACTGCGTGACTCGTTATTCAACATTGCCCGGCTCTCCGTGTACCGCGAATTTCTCAGATAGAGGACTCTGTGGCGGCTCGAGCGCCGGGGTCTTGCCGCCATTCTTGGGTGCGAGTATCTGCACCGCTACTCCGCAACTTGTGTCAACCCGAGAACGCCAAGACGTCCTTGGGGGCAATTTCGTGATGCGATGCACAAGAATCGGCTACTGGCGATCTTGCTGAAAATATTCAACGATGCGCGACGCGATCTCCTTTACCTCCAGCGTCGATGTGTCGATAACGAGCCAATCTTCGTTCTTTGGAAGAAGTTGAAGCATGGCTTCGTCATAGCGCTGATGAAGGGACGGATCACTCGCGAGAAGCGCATCGCGCGGGCTCTTGGCTGGGCGCTTTCGTGTCCTGCTGCGCTTTGCGTCAATATTCGAGGTTAGGTAGACCTGCCGATCGAAGGGGCGCCGCAAACGTTGCATGTCATCAATGTGCCATCCCTGATGGTCGTCATAAAAGAAAAGATTACGTCCGATCTGCGTCAAGACATGTCGCTCCTGAATTAGTACCTCCGAGCTAGCAGTCGGCTCTGGCAGCATTAGATCGAGGAGTAGGGCTGAGGTGTAGATGACATCTCGAGGCTCCATCCCATCGCTCCCCGAAGCCAAGGCCAAGAGACGCTCGATGATTGGATGCTTGTTCACGAAGCAATTCCTGCGAGCTACTTTCAGACCGCCCTCGCTGACGAGTCGAGACACCTCATTAGCTACCGAGGTCTTCCCAGAGTAGTCGACCCCTTCGATGAGTAGGCCTTTAATCGTAGTGTGAGTCATATTTAATTAAAAACTCCTTGAAGGGGTCGGATTTTTCTTCGGCTAAGTCCTCGTCGCGCAGAGGCAATTGCAATAGCAAGTACTCATTAGATCATCGGAGAAAGCGGCCAGAGGCATCGTAACTAAGTGCGGTTCGCTAATTACTAGGGAATCTCCGTATGCTGAGATTAAAAGCGGGATTGGTAGACTGATGAATGCCTAAGGTCATGAGTTAATTGTGAACTGGGTGTGCCTTCAATGCTAATTACTTGGTGCTAATCAGATCTAATTAATTGGGGGAGAGATTTGGCTTTTGGCGCTCTGTTCGCGTGCAGGCTGTTGGTTGGCGGGGTGTGCTAACGACACTTAACTATTAATGCCGAATTGCGCAAGCAAGGCGGGTACGTGCCGGATCGGGCGGTTTAGCTCAACTAAAGGACATCGAGATCTCTCATGCGCATCACACTCATTCGGTATCACGACATCGGCAACGTAAACACCCGCCTCCCTGCGAGCCTCAATGCTCGCCAAGGTGCTCTTCCACCGCTTGGCTTGGCATACATCGGCGCTTCCCTTAGGGCGGCCGGTCACGAAGTCCAAATGATCGATGCCATTGTGGAAATGCTGAGTGCGGACGAAGTCTACGAACGAATCAAAGATTTCGATTCAAGGGTCGTCGGCGTGACTGCCATGACGCCAACGTTCGAGGGCGCCCTCGAAGCAGCGAGCCTGGGCAAAAAGGCTGGATGCAAAGTCGTCATGGGTGGCGTGCACATGGCGATCTTTGCGCGCGAAACGCTGGCCTACGATTGCGTGGACTTCGGTATCGTCGGCGAGGGCGAGGAGTCCATGGTGAGCTTATGCCATGCGCTCGAGCACGGCGGATCCTACGAGCATATCGAAGGCCTTGCGTACCGTGACGCATTCGGTGAGGTGCGCGTAGGCAGCCCAATGGTGATTGAAGACCTGGATGCTCTGCCCATCCCTGCATTCGACCTGCTGCCGATGGAGAAATATTCGTCCATCATTGGGCTTAGTCCCGTGACCACAATCATGGGTTCAAGAGGCTGTCCTTATAAGTGTGGCTTCTGCTACAAGACTCCATCTGACAAGGATTATCGTCGGCGGAGCGCAAAGAACATCGTTGACGAGATTGAGTACCTGATCGCTACCTACGGCGTGCGCGAGGTCATGTTCTATGACGACCTCATGCCCCCGAAGTACACGAAGGAATTGTGTGCAGAACTCATTGCACGCAAAGTCAAGATCGCGTGGGAGGTTCCTCAGCGAGTCAACTTAGTTAACCCAGAGCTGCTCGCACTGATGCGGCAAGCGGGATGCCGAATGCTTCGCTACGGGGTGGAGCAAGGAGATCCCGAAATGATGCAATTGGTCGAGAAAAAGACAACGATTGACCAAGTCAGAAAGGTGTTCCAGTGGACGCATGAAGCCGGTATCGATACGTTCGCCTATTTCATCATTGGGTATGTGGGTGAGACCGATCGGACGATGCGGGCCACCATCGACTTAGCCAAGGAACTGAATCCTCGGTACGTCATGTTCACAAAGGCGACACCGCTGCCGGAGACGCCGCTCATGACGGCCTCTATCAAGGCCGGCCTCATCGACGCGAACTACTGGCGCGACTTCGTACTGGGCAAACGAACTGAACCCATGAAACCCTGTGTGCCGAACGCCTCCGAGTGGGTGGAAAGAGCGTACCGCGAATTCTATCTGCGCCCTTCTCGGATGCTCAAGCAACTCACCTATATCCGATCTTGGTCTGACATACGGAACAGTTTTAACGCGTTCTTGGGCATCCTGTTCTTCAAGATGGCCGACGAGCAAATTTTGGAGAGGATTAGTTCCTCGGTCGACAGCCCGGCAAGTAGGCCGGTTGCTATTACGGCTATGCCGGCCGAGCCGACGTCGTGCGCTCAAGCGAGTACCGAATTGGCGCGAAGCCATCCCGTGCGGATCGTGAGGCATCGGTCTGTGATTCCTGCGGTGGCGGCGTCTTCACTTGCGAGCGGCGATCATGAGTGATCAAGCGCCTAGCCTTAATGCGGTAGTCATCATCCCAGTGCTCAACGAAGAAGACGCGATCCGGTCCTGCTTGCAGAAATGGTCGCGTTTTGATTGGGATCTGATGTTCGTCGATGGATTGAGTCAGGACGATACGACGTTGATCATCGAGGAATTCAGGGAAAAGGAACGTCACGCCGGGCGGGTGTCGCGCGTTACTGTGGTCCGTCCCGAAGGGCGCCAGGGATTGGCCCGAAACACCTGTCTAGGCCTAGAGACCGCACTTAGGGGAGGCTATGCTTACATCCTTGTTGCTGATGTCGGCACGCAGCAACCGTCAGACGCGTGGGACATGCTCCTTGTCGTTGCCAATCGCAAGACGGAAAGATTAATTGCGCGAGGCTCATACTTCTTACGAGGCTCAAAGGTCGACGCGTTTCCCCTGTATCGGCGTGCTGTGACCTTCGGCGCGACTCTAGCCTCGCTCCTGGTTCTTGGTGGTACTGGAACCTATCCGACCCACGCCTTTAAAGTCTGGCCTCGGCAGGCACTTGAAGACATTCCCTTTCATG